>NZ_JAMYQT010000011.1:0-196383 GCF_040320985.1 Mesorhizobium sp. M0571 | reverse complement strand
GCAGTTCTTCACCGACTGGGGTCAGCCGGTAGCCGGTTTGCTGACGCACGAACAGCGGTTCGCCGATCTGCTTTTCGAGCGCGGTGACGCGTCGTCCAAGGGTGGCTGCGCTGCGGCGCGTGGTTCCCGTCGCTGCGCTCAAGCCACCCAGCCGCGCAACGTCGAGAAACAACCTCAGATCGTCCCAGCCGATATCCATTTTGCAGAAATGAAAAACTCCTTGCGACCGTGGCTGTAGCGCGAAGCGGGTATCATGCGCAAGTGTGCAGGCATTGGAGGCGTTGGACAATCCTGCTTGGCGGGACAGCGACAAGCGCCTCGGCTGGCCAAGAAGCCAGCGCAATCCTTTCGATCGCGCATGCGCTTCGCGCAGATGCTTTGCGCTTTCGACCAACCCAAGCGCGCGGGCATTCTGCGCGCCAAAGGAGACGATCATGTTGTATGAACTTCGACGCCGTTTCGCCCGCTGGCTTGCCTATCGCCAAACGCTTGCGAGCTTGAGGCAGGTCCCGGACAGCACACTGGCGGATGCCGGCATTTCTCGCGAAGAGATCCGCGAGCGTGCCCGCCACGCCAGCCTGCGTCGTTGAGATAATGGAGGCGGGCATGCAGATGATGGAGCTTTGGGATGGCCGCTCGGTACCGCGCATCGGGGATCGGCACCTGGGCGGCGGGCGGCGGCGCGCGCTGGCGTGACACGGCTACCATCTATGGCGAGGTCGACGACATCAGGTCGCAAGCCGCGCCGGCGATGGCCTGTGACATCGGCGGGCGGGCGGCTGCCGCCTATGGCGCCGGCAATGCCGAGCTGATCCTCGGTCGCATCGTTACAAAGCACTCCTCAGGTCATACCTTTGAATCAAGAGCACGAATGAATCATGTCGCGGACAAGTCGCGCGCGGATCTGGAGATCATCATTTCAGGCGCGCAAGCTTCGCCTGCCTATGTGTCAATCGTCGCCCGCAGCCATTGCGTGATGGCATCGAAAGCGATTGGTTTCGTCGTGTCGACGTCAAAGAGCGGTCCACGCCGCAGCGGCTCGGCGCGCTTGGCCAGCTCGATCAGCTCGGGGACATAGGCCGCTCCGGGGTGGCCAGCGGGACGCTGGTCGAGCCGTGCGCGATAGCGCTCGGCAAGAACCTCGCCGGGTGCATGACACCAGATTTCGGCGGTCCGCTCGACGCCAGCCCTTCGCAGGTGATCCTCGAGCACCTGGCGCGGCTGGAAGCCGAACCAGGCATCGACGACAACTGTTGTGCCCGCCGGAGCTTCGCCGACCACCGACCAGATGGCTTCATAACTGGCGCGACCGAGCGAGCGGTTGAATTCACGATCACCGCCGCCGAGCGCTTCGAGGAACGGGTTCTTGATGGTATCGAGCGTAAGCAACGGCCATCCCATCCGGTCGGCGATACCGCGCGAGACCGTGCTTTTGCCGCTGGCGGGGATGCCGTTGACCAGCACGGCGCGCTGGCCGGGCACGGCACGCCGGCCCGGGTTGAGTCCAGCGGATGGCGAGGTCACCGGCGAGGCCGTAACTGCCGCCTGCCCTGCCAGCGCTTGCAGACCGGCGCCGATGACGCCGGCGTCGTCGCCGAGTTGCGCCGGTTCAACCGGGCATTGGTACCAGGGAGCCAAGGCCGGAGCCTTGGTAAGCGCCTGATGGGCCGCCTGGCCAAGTCCGCCGCCGAGCAGCACCAGATCGGGGGCGAACATCGCCACCGCTGTATCGATTGCCGCACGCAACGGTCTGGCCCAGGCTTCCAGTATCCCGCGCACCGGCGTGTCGCCGCTCGCATCCCGCGCGAAAAGCTGATCGACCGAGATATCCGGACCGAGGCCTGCGCGTGCGATGTGACGGCCAAGTGCTGTACCGGAGCTGGTGGTTTCAACGCAGCCGCGCCGGCCGCAGACGCAGGCTTCGCCTGATATGTCGACAGTGATATGGCCGAGCTGCCCCGCCGTCCCCTTGCCGCGGACGATCTGCCGGTCTTGAGCCACGGCACCACCAATGCCGGTCCCGATGGTGAACATGAGGATGTTTTCGTGACCCATGGCGGCGCCTCGAGCCATCTCGGCGACCAGTGCCATGTTGCAATCATTGTCGATCACGACGGGCTTGCCCGCCAGGTTTTCCAGCCGTTGCGCCGGGGAGACCGAGGCGAGGTTGACATAGCCTCCGGACAAGACGGCGCGACGCCGCGCATCGACGCGTCCCGGGACGCCGATGCCGATGGCGGCAACCTCCGGAGAATCGAGCCGGCGCACCATCTCGGCGATCCGGGAGAGCATGAGCGCCGGGTCCGGCGCGCTCTTTTCGGACATGCGGTCAAGGATTTCGCCTGTGCCGGAAATGCGGGCGGCGCGCAGATTGGTGCCGCCGATATCGATCCCGATGGCCATCGAACTATGAGGCATGACGTCCCGTGTGTGCCCGGTGTGAACGGCGAATGACTAAGCGGCTTTCTGCCGGTAGTTTCCGATCACGGCCTGAAGCTCGTGCAATCTCGACACTGCGATGGTCTTAAGCCTTTCCCGCTGAATGTCACGGTCCAGCGAGATGCAGTCCTTCCACAGCGACCGGCCGGCGATGACGCCTGACGCGCCGTTCTTCATCGCGATCTCGACCTGGCCCAGGAACGTTGCGTGGTTGACGCCGGCGGAGAGGACCGCCCATGGCACCTCGCCGGCCATGCTGCTGATCCTGGCGCAGGCTTCCGGCGTTCCGGGATAAGGAAGCTTGAGCACCTTTGCCCCGCATTCCAGCGAAATCCGAGTGCCCTCTTCGACAAGCCAGGGGATCTTGGCCGTATAGTCTTCAAGGCTTTCGCCTTCGAGTTGATAGGTCAGGAATTCGACGACGAGCAGCAGGTCCTCTTGCCCGAAGTCGGCGATGCACTGGCGCAGAATGGCGACGTTATACTCGTTCGCCTCCGGTCTGTCGGCCCTGAGATAGACCATGATCTTGCCGCCGGTGCCACCGAGTTCGCGGACGCGGCGCGCGTCGATGTCGGGAACGAGGCGCGACAGGCGGTAGCCGGCGGGCGAGACGTCGAAGCCCGAGGCATCGAGGCCGATGAGCAGAGCCGTATCCCGGTTCAGCACCCCTTCATCGACAACCCGCGGCACCGCGCAGAGCGGGTCGAGCAGCACGCAGGATGCCTGACTGGCGAGGTATCGCGTGATGTCCGCCTTGGTGTCGCCGAGCATGTCGTTGGTGATTTTGGCCTGTTCGGCAGGGTCCGACGCCAGCAAGGTCCGCATGCCGCCGCGCTGGTCACAGGCGATGGCCATCATGGCCCCGTCCTTGCCGCATATCTGCTGATAGCCGCGTAACTCCGCCGTCGTCATCTTTGTCATGGTCTTTTGTCCGATGTTGGCGCCCATTCACCAGGGCGCAGATCCGTGGAACAAGAAATGTTCAGTTTTTACCTGCCTGCCGGCAGGAAGGTTTGCCGCTTTGATGCGCCTATCGAACCGAGAAATCTGGCTTGGCAGCAACGTTCGGTGGAAACGAACCCAAGTTGCGAGTCTGCCGGATTTGCGCGATAACTCCCATCGGTTGATGGGTCTGTAACACATTGCTGAAAGGAATTGCAAGCTGTCTGTCCCTCCCGCACAAGATGCGGCCGCATCGCGGACGATGCTGCATACGGTCGCCAAAATGCACTACGAGGCGGAGATGTCGCAGGTCGACATCGCGCGCCGGCTCGGTGTCTCCACCGCCACCATATCGCGTTTGCTGCAGCGGGCGAGAGCAGAGGGCATCGTGCGGATCGAGGTTCTCGATCTTGTGACGCCCGAAGACATCACCAGGCAGTTGATTGACGGGTTGGGGCTGCGCGACGCCGCGGTCGTCGAAACGCCGGCAGCCGGAGCGCTGACGGCGCTCGCCGCACCGCTCGGCGCCTTGCTCAAGCAAGCGGAACTGACGGCCGGCTCGGTGGTTGCCGTCGGCTGGGGGCGAGCCATCCGCGAGGTGATCCGGGCAGGCCTGCCGCGCATTCCCGGGGTCCTTACCGTCGCTGCCACCGGCGGCATGCAGCAGCAGGCGGCGCATTTCCAGATCAACGAGTTTGTACGGCTGGCCGCCGAAGAGTTCGGCGGGACGCCGCATTTCATCCATGCGCCCTATCTGCCGTCCACCGAATTGCGTGAGGTCTTCCTTGGCGATGCGGCCATCCGCGACAGCGTCGCGCTTTGGGACCGGACCGACGTTGCGATCGTCGGCATCGGCCTGCCCCATGCCATCAATCCGCCCGAGGCGAGCGCGGCCACACTGAGCGAACAGGCCCTGTTTCATGCGGCTGGAGACGTCATCCGCCATTACTTCGACGCCGAAGGCACCCTTATCCCATGGGAAGGGGAGGGCCGGATGATCGCAATGTCGCCGGCCCAGCTTCGAACCGTCCCCTTGGTCATCGGCGTTGCCGCCTCGCCGGAGAAGGCGACGGCCATCATCGGTGCCGTCCGCGCGAGACTCATCAATGCCCTGATAACGGACACGAAAACGGCGCAAGCCATCCTCGTGGCTCTCGTGCCTCGATAGAAGGCGGACACCATGATGCGCGACATCGGCGCGCCTGATCAATCCTGAACCGATCGACGCCACGCGGTCCGTGACCCTGGCGCCCCGAAATCACCTGTTGTCTCGTCAGGGACTTGGGGGCAATAGTCTGCCGTGCGGGGCCCTGCGGAGCAGACAGATGTTGTCCGGTTTGAAAAGCGTTCCGGCCAGGGAAGTACCCGGTTGCAATTTCTTTCAGCAAAGTGTTACAACCTTGCAGCTAGGGGCGCATGCGCCTAGCGGCGCAGTTCTCTGGACCTTGCGGATGCGAGGAAACGGGACTGCGGGCATCAGAGCTGGTCGGTTTCGACTGGCTGATCTAATGACTGGGCGCCTGGGAGGAGCTGCCCGTTAACAGCAAGCAGGCGAAACCCGTTTCCCAGCCGTCAGCGCATTTACGATTCCTAGCCTGAACAGATTGACGGCCATTTCCGATATCAATCGCAACGGCAAATCTGCCAACATTATGAGGAGGATGTTATGAAGAAGATTGTTGCCGCCCTGGCGGCCCTCGCCATCTGCGCAACGGCGCTGATCACGCCCGCTTTGGCGCAGGACAAGAAGTTCACCATTGCTCTCGTTCCGGGCCTTACCACCGACGGCTTCTACATCACCATGCGCAAAGGCGCCCAGGCGGCGGCCGATGCCCTTGGCGTGACCCTGGTGTTCCAGGGCGCTTCGGATTTCAATCCGGTAACGCAAGTCCCCGTGCTTGACGCGGTCATCGCCAAGAAGCCGGACGCGATCCTGATCGCGCCAACCGACAAGGTTCAATTGGTCGAGCCGCTCCGCAAGGCCAATGATGCCGGCATCCCGGTGATCACCGTCGACACTTTCATCGGCAGCGGCGTCTACCAGACCGGTGCCGGTGAGGCGGATTTCCCGCTGTCCTATATTGCTTCTGACAACATTCTGGGCGGTGAGATCGCCGCGCGGGCATTGGTCAAGGCCATAGGCGGCAAGGGCAAGGTCTATGTTTCGAACGTCAAGCCCGGCATTTCGACCACCGATCAGCGTGAAGAGGGCTTCAAGAAGGAGATGGCGAAGCATCCGGACATCACCGTGCTCGAGACGCAGTTCAACGACGACGACGCCAACAAGGCTGCCTCGCAGCTCCAAGCGACGTTCGCGCGCAACTCCGATCTCGTTGGTGTGTTCGGTGCAAATCTGTTCTCGGCGATCGGCGCGGCGAACGGCGTCAAGCAGGCAGGGCAAAGCGGCACCATCAAGGTCGTCGCGTTCGACGCACCGGTCAGCATCGTCGACAACATCAACACCGGCTTGGTGGACGTTGCGATTGCCCAGCATCCGGCCGAGATCGGCTATTTTGGTGTCGTTTCGGCCTATGCCCACCTGACCGGCCAGTCAATCCCGGTTGCGATCGGCACCGGCTTTACGATCATGGACAAGTCAAACATCGCGGACCCGAATATCTCGAAGTACCTCTATTCCGAATGAGGTATCTCTATTCCGAATGATTCCAACCAGCTTGGTCTCCTTCCGGCTTGCCGGGAGGAGACCTGCGCCGGGTCTCTAGGACCCTGTTGACGGAGGCCGCGCTGCGGATCGGATGTGTCAATGACTTCAACATCACCAACCGAGCAGAGCGAAACCCATGTCGCCCCTCAGGCCGACCATGGTGATCCGGCCAGGACCTGGCTCGGACGCATCGCCGAAGGGCGCGCCTGGCTGTTTCTCGCCGGCCTGATCATCTGTTTCGAGGTTTGGTCGAGAGTCTCCTTCGGCGCGACCTTCGTGCTCAATCCGTTCAACGTGCAATCCATTGCGATATTTGCCGTGGCGCCGTTGCTGCTTGCGACCGGACAGACATTCGTCATCATTTCGGGAGGCATCGACCTCTCGCTGGGCTTCATCATGGGCCTTGCTGCTGTTGTCGCGGCCCATGCCACGAATCTGGCTGGCGCCGCCATGCCGGTGCCTCTGGCCATGATGGTGGGCATTCTGGCGGCCGTGATCGTCGCGGGAGTCCCTGGCATGATCAACGGCTTGCTGATCTCGCGCCTCAGAATTCCGCCCTTCATCGGCACGCTTGGCATGTTTGGCGTGGCGCGCGGCGCTGCTTTCCTGCTCGCCGGCGGCACGACGGTGCCGGTCCAGAATTCCTGGTTCGCGCTGCTCGGCAACGGCAGGTTCTACGGTGTGCCTTATCTCGTCATCATTGCAGCCGTTTTCGTCGTCGCGATGCACTACATCCTGAGCCAGACCCGGTTCGGCCAGCATAACTACGCCATCGGCGCCAATGTGCAGGCGGCTCGTCGTGCCGGCATCGACATCAGAGGCCATATCCTGCGCCTCTATGTGCTTTCGGCGATGTGCGCAGGCCTCGGTGGCGCTCTCTATGCAGCGCGCTTCACCGCGGGCGCGGCCCAGGCCGGCGAGCCGTTGCTGCTCGACAGCGTCGCAGCCGTCGTGATCGGCGGCGCCAGCCTGTTCGGTGGATCTGGCACGATCTTCGGGACGGTCGCCGGTGCGCTGGTGATCGCGGTCATTCAGTACGGGCTGGTTTTCGTCAATGTCGAGCCGTTCTGGCAGTTCATCGCCGTCGGCGTCGTCATCATCATTTCCGTTCTCATCGACCAGGCGCAGCGCCGGTTCAGTGGAGCCCGTCAGGATGAATAGCCCAGGCCAGACCACCCCCCTCCTGGAAGTCCGGAATCTTTCCAAGCACTTCGGCGCCGTCCGGGCGCTCAACGATTTCTCCATGGTCGTGCGGCCGGGCGAAGTGGTGGCCCTGGCGGGCGACAACGGCGCCGGCAAGACCACGCTGATCAAGGCGATATCGGGCGTCTTTCAGCCGACGGGCGGTGAAATTCTGCTGAGGGGTCAGCCGGTGACATTTGCGACGCCGCATGAGGCGCGCGAAAAAGGCATCGAAACAATCTATCAGGATCTCGCTCTCGCCGACAATTTGTCCATTGGCGCCAATATCTTCCTCGGCCGTGAACCCATGCGCAAGGCCTTCGGCTTCTTGCCGGTGCTCGATCGCAAGGCCATGGCCGTCGCCGCCAAGAAGACCATGGGACGGTTGGATTTCCATGTGAGCCGGCTCGATGCCCCGGTCAGCAATTTCTCCGGCGGTCAACGGCAGGCTGTTGCCATCGGCCGGGCCGTCTATTGGGACGCACAGATCCTGATCATGGACGAACCGACCGCGGCCCTCGGCGTGCCCGAACAGCGCAAGGTCATTTCGCTCATCCACCAACTCAAGGCCCAAGGCAGGGGCGTAGTCTTCATCTCGCACAATTTGCTGGATATTTTCGCCGTGTCCGACCGCATCATCGTGCTGCGGCGCGGCGTCCAGGCCGGCGAGCGCAAGATATCGGAAACCAACCATGACGAAGTCGTCAAGCTGATGGTTGGCGGATAGACCGCGAGCCGGAAAGCGTAGACCCGCCAGCCGGGAGCCAATGCAATCTCCTCGTCGGATCTACCCTCAATGAAAGGGCAGCTTCAGCGCATAATCCCCGTAGTCTGTTTCATGCGATCAATGATCTCCGCCATCAGCACCAAGTCGCGACGAGAGTCCGCGAGATCGGTCAGAGGTTTGGTGCCGTCCATGATGTGGCGATGGAAGCTTTCGAGCTCATTGGAGAAGGCATCGCCATAGAGCGGCCCGTATGTCCTCGTCACAGGACCGCCGACGCCGGCTTCCGTCACTTCCAGCCGCGTCGGCAGGCTGCGGATATAGGGCGTGGCGTAGATGATGCGGACCCGCTTGGTGTTCGAGCGCACCTCGATCATGGCGTCGAACAGGCCGAGATCGTCGACCACCGCGTCGTAGCAGGCGGCGAAATGTCCGTAGTCGAATGTCACGCTGGTATTGGCGCCGCCATTAGTGCGGTGCGCCGCCAGCACGCGAGCCGGTTCGCCGAGCAGTCCCCGCATCGCCGAAATGTGGTGCGAGGAGAGCGCCGTCAGGCCCCGATAGGCCCGCACCAGATCGGCGGGGGCATCAATACCCACCACTTCACGGATCAGCGCTTCGCGTTCCCTGGCGCCGCGCGCCAGCAAGTCCGGCTCGATGTCCTGGGGATAGAGGACATTCTGGCTCTTTTTCAGGAAATGCCGGCCGTCGGAGATCAGGTCGAAGATGCGGACATGGGTGATGTCAGCGAAGTCGGGCAGTTCCTCAATCGCCGCCAGATAGGCCGGAGCATAGCGCCTCATGTAACCGACGAAGATCGTCTTGGCGTAGTTCGGCGTCAGCGCCAGCAGCTCGTCGATCTCGCGCACCGTCAGGCAGGCCGGCTTTTCCAGCAACACATGCTTGTTCGCCTCGATGGCGGCACGCACGAAGCGGCTGTGGGTTTCATCGGACGAGAGGATGAAAACCGCGTCGATGTCAGGTGAATTGATCAGTGCCTCGGCGGAATCGAAGGCAGCGGCGGTCGGATATTCGGACCGGCACAGCGCCATCAGGCTCGCCGAAACGTCATAAACGCCGGATATCAGCCAGCGGTCGCGCTGATCGCTCAGCACCGGCAGATGGATCGACTGCGCAACCTCTCCTAGACCCACAAGTCCGACACGGATTACTGCCACTGCAAACTCCCTTTGATCTTAATCATGTCGTCCCTGGCTGGTTAGTGTCCCCGCCGTCACGCCGCGCCGGTGACGAGCGCGACGAGCTCGTTGCCCGTGGTCTCCGAGGCCCGCACCGTGGCCACCATCCGTCCGGCCCGCATCACCCAGATCTGGTCGGACAGACGCCGCACCTGATCGAAATTGTGGCTGACCAGGATGACGCTGACAGCCTGTTCGCGCAGGCGCCGGATCAGGGCTTCGACATTGGCGGTTTCCTGCACGCCAAGGGCCGCGGTCGGTTCGTCCATCACCACCAGCTTGGCGCCGGAGCCGGCAGCACGGCAGATCGAGATCGCCTGCCGCTGTCCACCCGACAGCCGCCGCACGCGCTGGGTGACCGAGGGCATGTTGATCGACAGGCGCGAGAGCATGGCGCGAGCCTGCTGCTTCATGGCCTTGCGGTCGAGCAAGGCGAAGGGTCCGATCCGGCGCACGATCTCGCGGTTGAGGAAAAGGTTCTGCGCGACGGTGAGTTCGTCGATCAGCGCCAGGTTCTGGTGAACCGTTTCTATGCCGGCCTTGCGCGCATCGTCGGGATTGGCGAACGGGTGCGGCCGGCCGTCGAAGAAGATCTCGCCGCCATCCGGTACATGGACGCCGACCAGGCAGCGGATCAGCGTCGACTTGCCGGCGCCATTGTCGCCGATGACAGCGGTGACCTCGCCGCGACGAGCCTGGAAGGCGACATCGGTGAAGGCGCGGATGCCGCCGAAATGCTTGCTCAATCCTTCGCAGGCAAGGATCGCGTCGGTCGACGGGATGTGATGGACGGCGCTCATTTCTGATACCGCATGATCAGGGCCGCCAGCACCACGATGGCACCCACGGCGAGCGGTTGGTAGAAGGCCGAAACGCTAAGCAGCGTCAGCCCGTTGACGAGGGCAGTGAGCATCAGCGCACCGATTGCCGGGCCGAGAATGCTGGCGCGCCCGCCGAACAGGCTGACGCCGCCCAGAACCACCGCCGCAACCGAATTGAGCAGCAGGCTGGTGTTGATCAGCGGCTCGGCCGAGCCGATGCGCGCCACCAGAAGCAGCGCGGCGATGCCGGCGCAGAATCCGGAAATCGTGTAGGCGGCGATCTTGACCCGGTTGGTCCGGATCCCGAGCGAGCGGGCACTTTCGGTCTGGCCACCGGTCGCCAGCAGATGCACGCCGAAGCGGGTGTGGTAGAGCGCAATATGTGCCACGAGCACAGCGGCGATTGCCACCCAGACGGGATAACCGAACGGCCCGAAGGAGCCGGAGGCCAGCCGCAGTAGGAAGGGCGAGCCGACCATCGTCGGCTAGCCGCCCGACAGGATCAGGCCAAGGCCGGTGATGCCCGAAAGCGTGCCGAGCGTCACCACGAAGTCGGGAATACGCCCGGCGGTGATGAGCACGCCGTTCAGGAATCCCACGGCACTGGTGGCGGCGACGGCAAGCACGCAGGCCAGCAAGATGCCATAGCCGGCGGCGTTAACGAGGCCCAGAATGATGGCGCCCAGCATTACGGCGGCCGCGAGCGAAAGATCGATGCCGGCTGTCGCGACGACGAAGGTCTGGCCGATCGACAGCACGACAAGGATCGCCGCCGCCAGCAGCAGGGCCTGCAAATTGGCGATGCTGAGAAAGATCGGCTGGGCGATGCCGAACACGATGACGAGGCCGACCAGGCCGACGACGGATGCCCAGTCGGCCCAGAAGGAAGGATCCAGGAGGAGAGCCGTCAGGGAGGGGCGGCTCTCCTCCAACGCGCCCGCGTCATGCGCGGGCGCGTTTTGTTCAGGAGTGGTCACTGCAACATCTCGCGGAAGGGATCCGGATAGTCGCCACCCGGGCGCGGGAAGTTCTTCAGCGAGGCTTCCGCATTGTCCTTGTTGATCAACAGCACTGGCGCCGGCACGTTGGCGGGAAGCGTCTTGCCCTTGGCCGCCGCGGCACAGGCTTCCACGCCCATGGCGCCGACGACATAGGGATATTGCGCCACGGTGGCGGAGAGTTCGCCGGCGGCAACCGATTTCAGCGCGTCGACGATGCCGTCAAGTCCGATCACCTTGACGTCCTTGCCTGCTGTCTGCACGGCGCGTTCGACGCCGAGTGCCATGATGTCGTTAGCGGCGAAGAAGCCGGCGAGATCGGGGTGCGCTGCCAGGATGTCGGTGGCCGCGGTGAGAGCCTTCTCGCGATCCCAGTCGGCGCTCACCATCACCACGACTTCGAGCTTGCCTTCGACGGCCTGCTTGAAACCCTTGATGCGGGCATTGCTGCCGACATCGCCGACGATGCCTGCCACCAGGGCGACCTTGGAACCCTTCGGCACCAGCTTCAGCATCTCCTTCCCGGCCAGTGCGCCGGCGGCGACGTTGTCGGTGCCGATATAGGTTGAGATGGCAAAGCCCGCCGCCTTGGCCTGCTCGGCATCGATGGTGCTGTCGATGTTGACGATCGGCTTTTTCTTCTGGGCGACGGGCACCAGCGCCTGCACCAGGTTGGAGACGCTGATCGGATTGACCAGGTAGCAATCGAAATCCTGCATGGCCATGGCGGTCAACCGATCGGCCTGCCCGGTTGCATCGCCCATGTTGGCGGCTGCCTGGACGGTGACGGCCACGCCGTTGGCCTTGGCCTGCTCTTCGATACCCGTGTGCATGTACTGGAAGAAGGGATTATCGAGACCCTTGACGATGGCCGCGACGCGCGCCGCGTCTTCGGCAAGGGCCGGCACTGAAACGATGGTTGCAAACAGACCTGCGCCAAGCGTCAGGCAATTGAACATGCGCATGCGTCGTCCTCCTCCTATTTGTTGGGTGCGTTGCATCTGGTTCGTTTTCGGCGAACGGAATGCCTGATGGGGCGCGGGCTGCCTCGAGGTTTGCGATGACAGACTGCCGACCGATCGGCGATCGCCATGCAATTCGTGGGTCAGGGCCCCTTTGGGGCCTTTTTTCGTGCCAGGCATTGCTCCTCCCAGAGCGCTGATTGATGCCTTGTCAGCGTTTCCGCATGTTTTAGAAAAATTTGACACGCGTCAAGATTTAAAATGGTGTGCCGCGGGTTTTGATGTGCTGCATTGCAGCAGACCGGTGTCGAGCTATCGCGGCATCAGATGGCGAAATCGACAAGGCCGGGGATGTCGAGGCCAGGCTAGAAGCCGGCTTTGTCAGCAGTCGGATTCAAATTCCGAGTGCGCCACTCAGGTCGAAGGCAGCGGCGTCAGCGCTAGGCCATCCGGGCGAAACAGGTGGCAAACCGCGGGAGAGATGTCGAGCGCGATCGGGCTGTGCAACGGCGTCCTGTCGCCGCCTTCGGCCTGCACGACCCTCGACGTGCAGTATTTGGCAATAGCGCTGGCGCTGTCAAAGACCGGACTTTCGGGGCCGGTATGGGTTGATGTGTTCAGCAGCGAACAGCGAACTGGCAGTCAGTTTGCTCAGCTCTTCACCGACCCGGCGGCCAGGCCCGCGAGGAAGTAACGTTGTGCAATCAGATACAGGATCAGAAGCGGGAGTGATCCCAGCACGCTCATCGCCATCATCTCGTTCCATTCGAACGCATGTTGGCCCATAAGCAACTCGATACCGATCGGAACGGTCCGCATGTCCGTCGACTTCGTCAAAGTGAGCGCAAAAAGGAACTCGTTCCACGCCAACAGAAACGTATAGACCGCAGTCGCGACGACGCCAGGGACTGAAAGAGGGATAATCACACGCCACAGCGCTGTCCAACTTGACCCCCCATCGACCAGCACTGCCTCATCGAGTTCCTTTGGCAGGGTATTGAGATAGCCGGTCATCAGAAGGATTGCGTAAGGCAGGGTGAATACCATGTAGGTTAGAATCAGCGCGAAATAGGTGTTGAAAATGCCGAAGGCGACGACCATGCCGAAATAGGGGATCAGAAGCGTGATCGGCGGTACGGTCTGTGTGCTGATGATGAAGACGTTAAGCGTATTCTTAAGCCGGAATGAATAGCGGCTGAAGCCATAGGCCGTCAGAATGGCGATCAGTAACGTCAGGAGGGTTACCACTCCCGCGACCAGATAGCTGTTGAGAAAGAAGCGCACCTTGGTCGGATCATTGAAGATCGAAAGATAGGCTACGTTCGTGAAATGGTCGGGCAGCAGTCTCGGCGGCAGGGCAAAGATCTCGGTGTTCGATTTCAACGAAGTGAAAAACATCCACAGGATTGGAAAGCCTGCAAAGACCAGACCGGCCGCGAGCCCGAGATATGTCAGTACGGTCGGCAAAACGGTGTTTTTGAAGGAGCGCTTTGCCATTGCCGGTCACCTGGCCTTCTGGTGTTTGATGTAGAAGTAAGTCGCGCCCATCGAGATGATCAAGATGAAGATCGCGCTCGCCGAAGCCTGTGAAAATTCGTAACTCGAAAACGCAAGCTTATAGGTATACGTGCTCAGCACCTCGGTCGAATGGATCGGTCCACCGCCCGTTGTCATCCAGACCAGGGGGAAGACTTGCATCGTCCAGATGAAATCCAGCAGGGCGATGCTGATGATGATCGGCATCAGCTGCGGGATCGTGATGTACCGAAACTTTTGGAACTCATTGGCGCCATCGATGCCGGCGGCTTCGTAAAGGTCCCTGGGGATGCCCTGGAGACCGGCGAGCAAGCTGACCATGTATAGGGGATATCCCGCCCAGATGTTCGCAAACGTCAACGCATGGATCGCGGTTTTCGTCGAGGAGAACCACTCGACCTTGAAGTTGACGATATGGAGCGTCATCAGGATGCTGTTGACCACGCCATTGGGATCCAAAAGCAGCCGCCAGATGATCGCGATGATCACTGCCGTAAAGAGCCAGGGCAATATGTAGAGAACACGCAGGATGCTTCTAATCATCGGATGGACGCGTTGGGTGTTCAGCAACAGGGCGAAGGCCAGGCCGATTAGAAGGTGGAAAATGACGCTCATCACCGTGAAATAGAGGGTCTGCCCGACCGACTGCCAGAAGACTGGATCTGTGAAGATCGTCTCGTAGTTCTGCAACCCTATGAAAGCAGCGTCCTTTTTCATGATTGCGCCGTCCATCAGCGAATACCGCAGGACCGTGATCATGGGAAACAGCATTAGTAGACAAAACAAAAACGTGGCGGGTGCCACATAAAACAGCGGAGTCAGCCGCTTTCTCGTCTTGTAAGAAAGCATGCCACGCTTCCGCATTTTCGTTCGCGTGACGATCAAACCTTCATTGGCGAGGCTCATGAGGTACAATCCGCTTGGTCATCGACCGTATGGTCCGGTTCCGATGCAGCGGCAGCGCGATAGATCTTATCGCGCTGCCGAATTGTCTGAAGCAGCGCCTACTTGGCGAAGTCAACCAACCACTGCTTTTGCGTGTTGGCAGCGGCCTCCTTTGCGGTTTGCTGGCCGTCGAACATCTTTTGCACTTCGACGTTCATGTCGCGCATCAGGTCTTCGGCCACCGGCAAGCCCACGAATTCATTGGCCAAGTGACCGCTTTGGAAGATCTTGAAGGCTTCCTCGAACAGCGGGTCCGATTTCGAGAAGTCAGGCTTCGCTTGCACGTTGCCCGGAAAGGCATTTGCGAGCGATACTAGGCGGCCGTTCACTTCCGGGCTCATCAGATATTCGACAAGCTTCCAGGCTTCTGCCTTATGCTCGGTGCTGTTGCTAATGCCGATGCCCCAAGAGGCATAGGGCAGTCCGCGCTTACCCGTATAGCCATCGACCGCAGGAAGCGCAGAGATACCGAACTTGAGATTGGGGTTACGCTGGCGGATAAGATTGATATGAGCCAGCGAGTCGATCATCATTCCGACACGGCCGTTGACGAACTCTTCGACCTTGTCCTGTTCCTTCTTGGCAAAGATGCCTGGCGATATGACGCCGGCGTCCTGTAGCGACTTGATGTATTCGAGTGTACCGACCACGGCCTCATTTTCCACGTCGGGCTTGCCGTCCTTGAGCATCGATGCTCCGGAAGCCCAGACCCAAGACATCACGTCGTTCTGGATGCCGCCGGGGTTTTGCAGCGATAGCGGCAGCACCCACCCGTACTCATTCTTGTCCGCATTGGTCATCTTCTTCGCGGCAGCGGCGAATTCTGTGCGGTTGGCCGGCATCTTGTCGACACCAGCAGCCTTGGCCAGATCGAGGTTGACGAAGACCGGGTATACGAACGAGGCGAGCGGGAACATGACGCTTTGGCCGTTGACCTTGATGATGTCAGCGATCTGGCTCTGATCATATTTGGCGTCAGCCATCAGGCTGTCCATGGAAGCGATTGCGCCCTGCTTTGCAAGGCCATTGACCCATGCTCCGTCCAGGCCGACGACGTCGCTGAGCGTCCCCGACGCGGCGCCGACCACGATCTGATCATGGGTGGCGGAATAGGGACCGCTGACGAGCGTCACCTTGATACCAGGGTTTTTGGCTTCGAAGTCGTCCATGATGCTACGCAGAGCACCGGCGGGCATTTCGGGCTCCCACCATTGGATGAATTCGAGATTGGTCTCAGCAAAGGCGCAGGTAGCAGACAGTGCCCAGACAGCCACAGCGGACGTGGCCGCAGCAATATATCTTCTGACGTTCATGTTTTCCTCCTAGGAGCGACGTTTGGCTCGATCCTCCCGATCGCGATCAAACTAGGTTCTTTTCCGGGTCTTTGTGTCAATCAAGAACTGCAATCGTGAAAAATGGGTAGGATGCCGGGACGTTATGAATGAATGTAAGCCGTTGATTAGTATATAGTTTTCTTAAGTTCTCTGAGATAGTTTTTCCCTTGTGCACATTGCTTGTGCCGCTTTCTTTTCTCTATTTTCGTAAACAAATGAAAGCCACTCCCCTAAAAAGAAAGCAAATGAAAGTCGTATATTCGAAGAGAAAAAACGCCATTCGGTGGGTCGCGCGCTCGCGTAGACGTCGCAATTCAGAGGCGTTCAGGCGATCGTTTTGGTTGTCGATGACAGGGTGCCGCCGGGCACAAGACGATCTCCACCTCAGGTGGAAAAATCGGCTGTCGCGCGCTGAACCGATGTCGAGCAAAGTCTCACCATTTGCCAGCGAAGACGGCCCGAGCTTCCCTTGATACAAAGCGAACAATCCTGGTCACCCATGCTTGTTTCCTGGCCGGCCTACCGATCTGGAGCAGGCAGCTCAAAGCTGACGGCCTAAAATGACCATCAACCAACCGATTTGATGGGCGAGCGAGAACTGGTCGGATTGCCCAGGAGAGCGAAGCCAGCGTCTACCATCACCTACGCAAATGGACCAGAAGACGGAAGCGACATTTGCGCCTTCGACCCTTTACCCAGGTCAACCATCGCGGATCACGCTAGATTGTGAGGTGCGTCTGGGGATCGAAGAAGTGCAACTTGGCCGCATCGATCGCCAGATTAATCAACTCGCCCGGCCGGACCACGCTGACGGCTTCAAACCTCGCTACGACGTTTGCTGCCCCGCTTAGATCTTCAACAGCATCTGGATCGCCAGAATCGATTCGAACCGCGTCGACCTTCAAATGAACGATAAGCTCGGATCCCAATTCCTCTGTCGTCTTCACGATGGCCGGTAGAGTGGCATGTCGCGATCCCGATTCCAGACTGCTGTCGTAGAGATCCTCGGGGCGTATGCCGAAGATGAGCGTCTTGCCTTCGAAGGCACTCAGACCAGGAGAGCGCTCAAACGCACTCGTCGGCACCGGTATCGAAAAGGTCGGCAGGTTGATCCTGCCATTGTGCAAACGGCCTTCGAACAGGTTCATCGACGGCGAGCCGATGAACCCCGCGACGAAGGCATTGACTGGTCGATTATACAGCGTCTTTGGCGTGTCGACCTGCTGAAGGACACCGCCTTTCAAGACCGCAACCCGGTCGCCCATGGTCAAGGCTTCGGTCTGATCGTGCGTTACATAAATCGTGGTCACCCCCAGCTGTCTTTGCAGGCTGACAATTTCCGCGCGCATTTGCACGCGCAGCTTGGCATCGAGGTTTGACAAGGGTTCATCCATGAGAAAGGCTGCCGGTTCGCGCACCATCGCGCGCCCCATGGCGACCCTCTGGCGTTGTCCGCCAGACAGCGCCGCCGGCTTACTGTCGAGCAGCGTGTGCAGCTGCAGGGTCTTTGCTATTTCATGGACGCGCTTCGTGCGCTCGGCCTTGCTCTTCCCCGCAAGCTTCATCGAGAAGCCTATGTTGTCGAACACTGTCATATGCGGATAAAGGGCATAGTTCTGAAAGACCATCGCAATATCCCGGTCCTTCGGCGCCAGGTCCTCAACATTCTCTCCACCAATGCTCAGGGTTCCGCTGCTGATCTCCTCCAGCCCCGCGATCATGCGCAAGGCTGTCGATTTTCCGCATCCCGAAGGGCCAACGAGAATGAGGAACTCGCCGTCGTTTATCGTCAGGCTAAGATCCTTGATGGCTTGGAATTTCGTCCCGTAGGTCTTGCAAATTTTGTCCAACACAACAACAGCCACGTCACATCCTCCCTATTGTCAGCGCTACCTAAACATCCGAATAGCCTCCGCCCGGCGCGACTGCAGATCGAACCGGCATTGCTATCTGCGCGGTTAACCGCGCGCCTCGGACGCCCCACCAGCAGCGGCAAGTTCCGAGTGATGAATTCTCAGTCTGGCGACGTAATCGGTATGGGCACAGGCGCATTTTCTTTCGCCATCCACGCGACACAGGCGTTGTGATCCGGCAGAGCCATGCGGCCACCCCGGCCCGTCACTGAGATCGCGGCCGCGGCAGTTGCATAAACAGCGCAGGCGACAGGCTGCTTTCCCTGCGTAAGAGCGAAGGCATAGGCGCCATGAAAACAATCCCCCGCGCCGGTCGTGTCCACTGCCCTGACCTTATAGGCCGGGACATGCCACAAAACGACATCGTCCTTTTGCCGGATATAGGCTCCTCGATCGCCTTCGGTTAACACGACCGCGGAGCGGTCATCTGACCACAGCTTGCGCAGGATCGCTGTCGCCTTGCCCTCGCCAGTATAGGTTTGGGCAAATTTCAGAGGCAATACCAGGTGATTTGACAGGCGGATCAATCGTTCGGTCGCAGGTCCGACAGTCCACTCAATATCGGCCACCACCGCTAGACCCAGCTTACGGGCACGAGCAACGATCATGTCGGCGTGCGTGGCGTAACCGTCGATCAGCAGTACCTGGGCTTGCGCAAGGACGCTATCGGCCAGCGCATCGGAGGTCCCGTGCGGCACATCATCATCATAGGCGATGAACCTGTCACCATCGGGCGCGACCGTAATAACCGACCGGATCGGCTTGGCATCGGAACGACGTGGCGCGAAAGATATGTCGACGCCGTGTCGTTCAAGCTCGTGGGCGCCGACATCCGTAAGTGGCTGATCACTCAGCCAGCCGATGAAACCGGCACGCCCCCCCAGCTTGGCGACAGCAACGAGTGCCGTCGCCACATTGCCGCCGTGGTCCTTCGTGCGATTTGTCACCTTCCCTTTGCCAGCACCCAGCGGGCTGTCGACATAGATGATGTCGTCAATCGCCAAGGCTCCGAAGCCCAAAACCTGCAGATTGCCGGTCACGGCTCACGTGCCCGCAGCCGCCAAAGCGTCTTGCGGCGCCATCCCATCGTGAATGACGCACTTGAATGCACGCGCTGCCATCGTGGTGTCACCGTGCCCCCACAGATTGCGCCCCACGACGGCACCCTTCGCACCGGCGCGCAGGGCTTCAGACGTCTGGGTGAGAGCGCCCAGAAGATCCTCGGTCTTCGGACCGCCGGCGATAACGATGGGAACCGGGCAAGTGGCCACGGTTTCCTTGAATGAGTCGAAGTCCCCGGTGTATCCGACCTTGATCACGTCAACACCGGTCTCAAAACCAATCCGCACTGCGTAGGCGATTTCGTCGGGGGTGAAGACGATCTTGCAGCCGTTTGAATAGTCGCGGGGATAAACATGTGCAACGACCGGCATTTCGAAACGAGCCGCCGCGTTGACCGTATCGGTAAGCCAACGAATGTAGTGACCCTCGGTATCGCCCCGCACCGGAATGGCGACCGCCAGCGCATCGGCACCATAGCGCACTGCATCTTCGGGCGTCGCGATCAACTGACTGATCCGATCGTCGGGCGTAAAGCATCCCGCCTGAATGACCAGCGCTGCCTTGCCGGCGTAAGCCGGCCACAAATGACGCGCCGCACCAGGCTGAATGCTGATGTAATCTGGCTCTCCGGCCATCACCCGCTTGAGCGCGCCGGGCAGATCCGCAAGGCCTCCCTCGCGGACGTTGCCGTAACCTACGAAATGGTCGACGGCACCACCGAACAGGTTCCCAGATCGATGCGAGAACAGCCGCGACAAGCGAATTTTAGTTCCAAGGCCCATATCAGTGCAGTCCCTTCGCAATTGTTGATCTGACGTTGAGGGACCCTAACTCGAAAGCAAAACAATATTCAATATTTCGATTTCTTTCGTTTCGATATAGGTTGCAACTGCAACGGCTAGCGTTCGCTGCGGTGAGGCGGTATCCGTCGAATTCTCAAACGCAAGCCGGTTTCCTATTCGATTTTCGAAAGGTTGGCGTGCAGCTATCCAAACAGCAATTCGGGGTTACACATGCTTGCGGAACAACGGCGACATCAGATCATGCTCGCGCTTCAGCGGACCGGCCAGGCGCGTACCAGCCAACTGGCGGAAAACTTCGGCGTCTCCGAGGTGACCATCAGGTCCGACCTGGAAATTCTGGATGCAAAAAAGCAGTTGATCAAAACGCATGGCGGTGCGATCGCCTTGCCCGCTGATTCGCCCGCGGCGGCCTTCGAAGAGCGGATGTCTCGCAATTTCGATGCCAAACGGCGTATCGCGCAGATGGCGGCGCGCCAGATCATAGACAACCAGTCCGTGGTGTTCGACAGCGGCTCGACGTTGCTGCAGGTCGCAATGCAGATGCCCCCGGTCAACAATGTGGTAGTAGCCACAACCGCGATGAACATTGCACAGCATCTGATGTATCGCCCTGGGCTGGACGTGCATATGATAGGCGGTCGGGTCTATCCCTCGACGGTCAGCACGATCGTGTCGGATTTTGACAGGGCTGTGGGCGGCCTTGTGGCCCACCAAGCGTTCCTCAGCGCGCATGCGATCGATCAGTCATTCGATGTCGTCGATGTCTCAGAAGACATTGCGCGCACAAAACGCAATCTGGTTCGTATGGCCAGGCGCGTGATCCTTGTGGCGGATTCAAGCAAATGGGATATTGGCGCCTCATCCAAGGCATTTTCGTTGTCACGTGTCGATCTGATCATCACCGACACCGCTATGCCCTATGGGATTCGCAGTCGATTGGACAAGCTGGGAGTCGAAGTGCGCTATGTGTAGGTGCCTTCCGGATTGTGGTGCCCAGAATTGGCAGCGTGTCCCATTGGCAACCGACGTTTCGGAGTACGAAGACAAATTTAGCACATTAAGGATCTTCATATCGCGCTAGACCGGAAAGCGCGCTGTTGCTGCCCTCAGCATCTCGGCGCCGACGCTGCGTCAATCGCCGAAGCTCGATCTCGCCGGCTGAGACCAGCTTCTCGACCCCTCTCAGTCGCGTGCAATTCTGCCTGGCGGCAACCGATATCCGGAGTCAATATGGCTTGTACTTTTCGCGTCAACTAATAAATTTACGCGTGAAAAAATTCAGCGATACGCGTTGAAACTGCTGAAGCTCTCTGTAAAATTTTGCCTTGCCGTTGCACGGCAGCGCACCGGATGCGGGTACCCTGGGGCAGCGCTAGGGCAACCCAGTGATTGGATGTCCAGAACGCGAGGCGTTTGAAATGCCGACGACGCACAAGACGATGGAGGATTTTGCCCGCTCTTGCGGCGTCTCCAGGCCGACGCTGTCGAAATATTTCGACGATCCGACCAGCGTCAAGCCCGCGACACGGCAGCGTATCGAAGAGGCGCTGCGCTCGTCCGACTACCAGCCCAATCTGTTTGCACGCAACCTGAACCGCAAGCGGACCCGCAGCATCGGCATCATGGTGCCGACAGTGGCCGACCCCTTCTATTCGGAGATGGTCAGCCGCATCGAACTCAGGCTGCGCGACGAAGGCTACTGGCCGATCGTGATCTCCTCGCACGGCTCGCGCGAGCTCGAAGTGGAGGCAACGCGAACCATCCTGTCGCTGAAGGTCTCCGGTGCACTCATCGCGCCGCTCGGCCTGCGCTCGGACCACCGCACGCTGGAGAAGCTGACGCAGGCCATACCGGTGGTCTATTTCGACACCTATCTCGAAGGCGGAACGCCGTTCGTCGGCAACAACAATGCCCAGAGCGTCTCGACCATCGTCGAGTATCTGTGCCGGTCCGGCGACGCCCCGGTCTATTTCGATATCCCGCACGTCAACCACAACTCGCCAGAACGACTGAAAAGCTATATCGCTTCTATGAAGCGGCTCGGGCATGAGCCTGTCGTCATCGGCAACACCGACGACTACACATGGGATTTCGAACGGATCGGCTACGAGCAAATGGAAAAAATGCTCGGCAATGGCGGTCTGCCGGGCAAGACCATTCTATGCAACAACGACCGTCTCGCCTTCGGCGTGATGGCGGCCGCCTACGCGCAAGGCCTCAAGGTCGGTCGCAAGGCCGATTGCGACCTGCGTGTCGCAGCTCATGACGATCACCCGCTGAGCCGCTACACATGTCCAGGCCTCACCACCATGGCGCAGGACTTCGCCGCCATGGCGGGACGTAGCGTCGAGACGCTGCTGGCCCTGCTGAACGAGGATGGAGCGGAGGTTGCCGCCAAGGTCAATCTCGACGCGACGCTGGTCATGCGTCAATCGGCCTGAGCTTTCCATCGAAGCCGCGCCACGCGGCAACCGCCGCGCCGACGGCTTGCCGCGAGGCCGGACCATGGCGGCCCATCGAGACAAAGCCGTGGATCTGGCCAGGCCAGCGCCTCAGCACGACAGGCACGCCGTCATCTTGCAGACGCTTTGCGTAAGCCTCACCCTCGTCAATGAGAATGTCATGACCGGCGATCGCGACAAAGGCTGGTGCTGCGCCGGCAAGGCTGGCGACCTTCAGCGGCGACACGCGCCAGTCGTCGATATCCCCGGCATGGTTGACATAGTGGTCGCGGAACCAGGCCATCGTTGCCGCGGTGAGACCATAGCCCTCAGCAAAACGGCGATAGCTGTCCGCTGTCTGCGAGGCATCCGTGTTCGGATAGAACAGCAATTGCACGGTCGGCGGATTCTTGCTCCCACGCACCATCAGGCACAGCACCGCAGCGAGATTGCCACCGGCGCTGTCGCCGGCGCCAGCGACCCGCTCCGCGTCGATGCCGAGATCGTCGGCCGCACTTTGCATGAAGGCAAACGCTGCGCGGCAATCCTCGATGGCGGCCGGGAATTTGTGTTCCGGCGCCAGCCGATAGTCGGGACAGACGACCACACAGGCCGCCATGTTGGCAAACCAGCGACAGATCTCGTCATGGGAATCGAGATTGCCGATTACCCAGCCGCCGCCATGCAGATAAAGCAGCGCGGGGGCACTGGCCAAGGCCGCCCGTCGCCCGTGATAGATCCTGAGCGTCAACGGGCCGCTAGGCCGGTCGATGAAGCGTTCGTTCAGCGAGGCGACCGGCTCGCGTTCACCCTGCAGTGTGGGAAAGCTCTCCTCATAGGCGCGCCGCGCCTCTTCAGGCGTGCCGGCCTCGAACGGCCGCACGGGAGCCTGTCGGCCGAGGTCGAGCACATGCCGGGCTTCTGGATCGAGAAGTGATGAAAGCAACGTAGTCATCGACGGATCCTACGCGTCAGGCAAGCAGGCTCGTCGCCTCGTCCTCGCCAAGAAGCGGCGGCTGGTCGACTGTCCCGTTGACGGCGACGGACTCGCGGCTTTCTCCCGAAGCGAGGATCGCCTCCATGATCTCCAGCACATGCAAAGCGAGATCGCCGGAGGCGCGGGGTTTTCTGCCCGTCGTCAGCGCACGCGACAGATCGGCGACGCCAAGCATGCGGTAGTTGGCGCGGTCGGGCGCGGCGTAAGGCCAGTTGCGCGCCCCGTAGAGCTCGCTCTCGCTGTGGAAGTCGGCCCAGTCGGCGCCGCGTTCCGAAAGCGATACGGTGCCGCCGAACGTGTCAGGATCGGGCAGGCGCAGTGAGCCTTCCGTGCCGTGCAGTTCGATAGGGTGATTGGAGTGTCTGAAGACATCCCAGGAGGCTCCGAAGGTGACGGTGGCGCCCGAGCGGAACTCCAGCAGCGATAGGATGTTGGTCGGCGTGCCGACCTTGAAACTGGTGTTCCTGTAGGGACCTTCGGCGGTGATAAGGCGCTCTTCCTGTCCCCGAGTCGCCATCGCCATCACGCGTGCTACCGGCCCAAGCAGGTTGACCAGCATGGTCAGGTAATAGGGGCCCATGTCGAAGATTGGGCCGGCGCCCGGCTGATAGTAAAATTGCGGATTGGGATGCCAGTGCTCCATGCCGCGCCCCATCATGAAGGCGGTGCCGGTGACCGCGCGGCCGATCGCGCCCTCGTCCATCAGGCGGCGCGCCCGCCGTCCGGCTGCGCCGAGAAAAGTGTCGGGGGCCGAGCCTAGGAGCAGATTGCGCTTCGCCGCCTCGGCGACAAGCCGGCGGCCGTCGCTGGCCGAGGTTGCCAGCGGCTTTTCGGTGAAAACATGCTTGCCCGCCGAAAGCGCCGAAAACGAGATGTCGAAATGCGCCGCCGGGGTGGTCAGGTTGAGGACAAGGTCGATCTCCGGATCGGCTAGGAGCGTGTCGACGCTGACCGTCCGGGTGCCGTATTCGCTGCCGCGCAGCGCCGCCAGTTCGGTGGAAATGTCGGCGCATGCACGCAACTCGACGCAGCCGAAGAGCGCCGCGTTGCGCAGATAAGTCATCGAGATGTTGCCGCATCCGACAACGCCGATACCGAGCTTCGTCTTTGATTTTCCTTGCATTTTCGAGTCTGCCTCCCAACGCGATGACATTTCGGCTGGCCGCTGAATCGGTGGCGAGCCGCAATCACAGCTCGCTATACAGCACTTTAAATATTGACGCGCGTAAAATTTTTGCAGAACATGCGAAAATCCTGGCGCAACATTGGAGGCGCCCAGCCTTCAGGAGGAGGAAATGACTGACATGAAAAACGGCCGACCGCCGCTACGAAGCCTGTGGCTCGAGTCACCATCGCCGATCGCCGGCAATTTCTCATCGGCGCCGGCATGCTGGGCGCCGCAGCGCTCGGCACGGGTCTCGGCATTCGACCGGCGCGGGCGCAATCACGTTCCGAAATCAGCTTGCCAGCGCCGCCTTCTTCGGCAAGGAAACCTTTGGCGACCTGATCAAGGCCTTCAACGAATGGCAGAACCGCAAGGCTAGCGCAGGGCGGCATCAAGGAATGAAAGGACGATCGTGAAAGACCTGAAAGTCGGTTGCCAGACCTTTACCTGGGAAATGCTCGGAGAGCGCTTTGCCGGCGGCCCGGACGATCTCTTGAAGGCGATCGCCGATGGCGGCTATGCCGGCATCGAGATCACCGACGCGATGATCGGCCGATATGCCGACAAGCCGGCGGAGTTCGCGACCGCGCTGAAGGCGTCAGGCCTGACGCTCGTCTCCTTCGCCTTCGGTTCCAAGAGCGGCTTTACGCTCAAGGAGAAGATCGGCAACGACCTCGAGACCGCGAAGCGATGGATCGACTTCGCCGCCGCCTTTCCGGGTACGCTCGTGTCGATGGGCTCGGCGACAGTCGTCTCCGACGGCCCGCGCGACGACAAATTTGCCATCGCCGCGGAGGTCTACAACAAGGCGGGGGAGCTAGGGCGCAAGGCGGGCGTCCAGGTCGCGGTGCATCCGAGTTCGCACCACAACACGCTGCTCTTCGATCGCGCCGACTACGACCGGATCTTTGGGCTGGTCGATCCGTCGCTCGTCGGCTGGGTGCCGGATACCGGCCACATCTTGCGCGGCCATGAAGACATGGCCGATACGCTCACCACCTATCGCGACCGCATCCGCTACGTGCACCTGAAGGATGTCGATGCCAGCGGCACATGGGCGATGCTCGGCAAGGGCGTCTGCGATACCGCGGCGGTGATCGACATCGCCAGTGCAGCGCCACGCTTCAATGGCTGGCTGGTGCTGGAAGAGGAATCCGAGACCGCCGCCGCCGATCCGGCGGCCGCGGTCAAGACCAACCGCCAGACGATGCGCGGCTACGGCGCCTGAGGAAGAGACCATGATCCGCAAGCAAGACCGTCGCCTTCGTGTCGGTGTGCTCGGCTGCGGGCCGATCGCGCAATTTGCCCATCTGGAATCCTGCGTGAAAGCCCGGAATGCCGACCTCTATGCGATCTGCGATGCCGCTCCCGACCTGCTGGCGCGCATGGGCGCGACCTATGAGCCCGAAAAAATGTATGGCGACTACGATGAGATGCTCGCCGACCCTGAACTGGAAGCGGTGATCGTTGCGACCTCGGACGCCTATCACGTTGCGATGTCGATCAAGGCGCTCGGGGCCGGCAAGCACGTGCTGTGCGAGAAGCCGATCGGCGTCTCGGTCGAAGAGGGCGAGACGCTCGCCGATGCGGTCAAGCGCTCCGGCAAGGTGCTGCAAGTCGGCCATATGAAGCGCTTCGACCCGGCACTGGAGGCGGCGCGCGACTTCGTCCGCGACGAGATGGGCGAGATCCTGGCGCTGAAGGCCTGGTATTGCGATTCCACGCATCGCTACACCAACACCGATGCGGTGCAGCCGCTGCCCGTCACCAGCAAGCTGGCAAAGAAGCCGGCCGGCAATCCGAAGGCCGACCTCAGGCAGTATTTCATGCTCGCGCACGGCTCGCACCTTGTCGATACCGCACGTTTCCTGTGCGGCGAGATTGTCGCGGTGCGCGCCCGCCTCAATGAGCGTTTCGGCGCCTATTGCTGGTTCGTCGAAACTGAATTCGCCAATGGCGCGCTCGGCCATCTCGACCTCACCGTCGCCGTCCGCATGGACTGGCACGAAGGCTTTCAACTCTATGGCGAGAACGGCTCCGTGATCGCAAAGACCTTCAATCCCTGGTATTTCCGAGCGAGCGAGGTCGACATCTTTCACGAGAAGGATGCGACGGCGCGAAAGCCGCTTGGCGCCGACGGCCATTTCTTCAGGCGGCAACTCGAAGGCCTCGCCAACACGGTCCTCGACGGCGCGCCGCTGCGCGGCGCCGATGTCGAGGACGGCCTCGCCTCGATCCGCGCCATGGTGGCGATCGCCCGCTCGGTGGAGAGCGGGCTGCGCGTCGAGATCGCTGCCGTCACGGGAGCGGTCTGATGCAGGTCGGGGTGTTCGCCAGGACCTTTCCGGGCAGCGAGCCGGCCGGCGTGCTGGCGGCGGTGCGCGACGCGGGATTTGCCGTCACCCAGTTCAACCTTGCCTGTGCCGGCCTGCCGTCGATGCCGGATGCGGTGCCTGACGGTGCCATCAGCGCCATCGCGGCGGCGTCCGGTGCCTCCGGCGTCGCCCTGGTGGCGCTGTCGGGCACCTACAACATGGCCCATTCGGACAACGCGGTGCGCGACGACGGCATGCGCCGGCTTGGCGTGGTCATCAAGGCCGCGGCGTCCCTTGCTGTTCCGCTCGTCACCCTGTGCACGGGAACGCGCAACGCGGACGATCAGTGGGCGTATCACCCCAACAACGCCGACCGTGAGGCATGGGACGATATGGCGGGCGAGATCGAAAAGGCGCTTCAACTCGCCGAGCGTCACGGCGTCGATCTCGGCATCGAGCCCGAACAGGCCAACATCGTGACCTCGGCGCAGAACGCGATGCGCCTCATCGCCGAGATGGGCTCGAAGCGGTTGCGCGTCGTGCTCGATCCGGCCAACCTGTTCGAGCAGGCGAGCCCCGAGGAAGCAAGCGCCATCGTGGCCGCCGCCGTCGAACGCACCGCCGGCCACGTCGCCATGGCGCATGCCAAGGACCGCTTGGCCGACGGCCGCTTTGCCACCGCCGGCAGGGGCGTCGTCGATTTCCTGGATTTCGTCGCCAGGCTGAAGTCATCAGGCTTTGACGGGCCGCTGGTCACGCATGGCCTCTCGGCCGAAGAGGCACCAGGGGTTGCTCGCTTCCTGATGGGGCTGACCTGATGGCTCGCCTGGCCGCTCTGCTTCGCGACGACGCCACGCTTCGGATTTCTGATAATGGCAACGGGCTTGCCGTCGTCTTCCAGCATGGGCTGGGCGGCGGCGAGGCGCAAATCGCCCAGGCTTTCCCGGCCGGTGCCGACTTCCGGCGCATCACGCTGGAATGCCGCGGGCACGGCGCCTCCGGACTGGGCAGCCGCCGTCCGTTTTCCCTGAGCATGTTCGCGGACGATGTTGTTGCCGCCGCCGATCAAGCCGGTCTCGACCGTTTCGTCGCCGGCGGCGTTTCCATGGGCGCCGCCATTGCCTTGCGCCTTGCCTGTCGCCACCCGGACCGCATCGCGGGTCTGCTGCTTGTACGCCCGGCCTGGATTTTCGACAGCGCGCCGGTGAACCTGCGGCCGATCGCCGAGGTCGCCGGCCTCATCCTCGACCACGGCCCCGACAAGGCCAGGACGATCTTCGCGCAATCGGAAACCGCCGAGCGCCTGCAGCGCCACGCGCCCGACAATCTCGCCTCATTACTCGGCTATTTCGACCGGCCGGACGCCGCGCCATTCGCGCAGGTCCTCGCCGACATCGCCGCCGACGGACCGGGCGTTTCTGAAAGCAACGCCGCTGCCCTTGGCGTCCCCACGCTGGTCATCGGCAACGCCATGGATGCGGTGCATCCGCTGCCGGCTGCGCGCACGCTTGCCACGGCGATCCCCGGCGCGACCTTTGCGGAAATCTCTCCCAAGGCGCTCGACAGCGTCAGGCATTTCGCCGAGCTGCAGGCTGAGATCACGACCTTCCTTCACGCTCACTTCAACATCCGGAGCCTTGTCCCGTTATGACGACCAAATCCCTGTCCGGCCCCGCTGCCATCGCCGCCCTTCCGCGCAACCGGTTGCTCGGCGAGTTTTCGCTGTGGTCGGCCGACCTCGCCAATATGGAGCGCGACCTGAAGCGCATAGATCCCTTTGTCGACCTCCACCACATCGACGTCGCGGACGCCCGCTTCACCCCCGGCTTCCTGTTCTTTCCGGACCTGGTGGCGCGGATCGCCATGCTGACGGCAAAGCCGATCCATGTGCATTTGATGGTTGAAGCGGAGATCGTCGAGGAGCAGACGCGCCAATTCATCGAGGCCGGCGCCGATCTTGTCAGCGTCCATGCGGAAAACGGCGAGGCCGGCCTACGCGCCGTGCGGTTGGCGCGTGAGCTCGGCGTCGAGGCCGGGGTGGTGCTGAGACTGGAAACACCGGTGGCCGCGGTCAAACCTTTCCTGTCGCAAGTGGCTTTCGTGACGCTTCTCGGCACATCCATCGGCGTCAAGGGCCAGAGCCTGTCCGACCAGGCCGGCCCGCGCCTGATCGAGGCACGGGCGCTGATGCGAAAAGCAGGTCGAGAGAACGAAATCATCTTGGCTGCCGATGGCGGCATCCGCCACGAAACGGTGCCCCGCCTGCGCGCCGCCGGCGCCGAAACCGTGGTGCTCGGATCGCTGGCATTCGGCGACCCCGACCTTGCGCAGCGCATGGCCTGGCTGCATGGGCTGGAGATTGCCGCCTGATGACAAAGGTAGCGCTTGCCTTCGATCTCGGCGGAACGGAGCTGCGCGGCGCGCTGGTCGAGAGCGGCGGCCACGTGATCGCCCATGTTTCGGCCCCGACGATGGCGATCGCGGGATCGGAAGCGGTGATCGGCCAGATCATCGCGCTGGCCGGGGACCTTCTGACACAGCACCCACAGGCCAAGGTTGCCGGCATCGGCGTCGGCGCACCGGGGCCGCTCGACCCCAAGGCCGGGATCGTGATCGCACCGCCGACACTGGCTGGCTGGCACGACGTGCCCTTGATCGACATTCTCGGCAAGTATTTCGGTCTGCCGGTGCGGCTGGAGAACGACGCCAATGCCGCAGCACTCGGCGAATGGCGCTTCGGCGCCGGGCGTGGCACCGGGTCGATGGTGTTCGTCACCGTGTCGACTGGCATTGGCGGTGGCGTCGTTGCCGAGGGTCACATCTATCATGGCCGGCGCGGGCTGGCGGCCGAGATCGGCCACATGACCATCACCGGCGAAGGCGACCGCTGCTTCTGCGGCGCCGTCGGCTGCTTCGAGGCGGTCGCCTCCGGAACCGCGCTCGGGCGGCGCGCCACGGCGCTGACGGCGCCGGGCGACGGCTCGCTGCTGCGGCGCCTTTCGGCCGACGGCGACGTCTCGGCCAGGCACGTGGTCGAGGCCGCGCGTGCAGGCGACGGGCGCGCGCGCACACTCATCGAGGCGGAGGCGAATTGGCTGGGCATCGGCTTCACCAATCTGCTTCATCTCTATTCGCCGGACCTGATCGTAATGGGTGGCGGTCTCGCCAACGGTTTCGACCTCTTGGCTCCAAGCATCAGGGCGGTCGTCGAGCAGCGGGCGATGCCCGCCTACCGGGACGTACCCATCGTGCCGGCGCAACTCGGCAATCAGGCCGGACTGATCGGCGCCGCCAGCCTGATCCTGTGGGAAGGCGAACCAGGCGCGCCGCTGGCGATGGCGCAAGATGACGAAAACAACAACGACACGACCAAACGTGCCGGTGCCCGGGAGGCAAGCCATGGCTGAGCTCAAGCTGAGCGGCTGCGCAAATCCTACAGATCCGTCGAGGTCATTAGTCCACGAAAATTATGAAGGGGTAGCATTTCGTCCTATCCTCCCGATCTTGTAATTTGTTGGCTGCAACAACAAACAAATTCCATGACCTATATCAATGGGCATTAAGCCGACGGCGAGCCGTCTGATCGCCCGGTCTCCCTCGAATGAGTTAGAAAGCAGGCGACTCTGCTCGACTACACCGCTGGAGGTGCGCGCCATCGCAATGGGCGCATACAAGCCTTCTGGTAGTCGCGGCGAGACTGCGAACCGCCCAGCGGCGGCATGACCGTTCGAAGCAGGGCTCGGCCAGCGTCGCCCGTGCGGAGGCGTCACTAATTTTGCTGACAGATTGCCGATCTACATTGGTCGGCGGTGCCTGGCGGGCGGCTCGACTGTTGGTTGGGGACAAGGATTTCGACGTGGTTCGCGCTGGCTGCGATCGGCGCCGAGGTTACCTAAGGCGATGTGCCGGCGGCCGAAGCCGCATCCACCTTCTCGAGCTCGAGCTTCGGTGAGAGAAGTGACCGCGAGGAAACTCTTGGCTGCTACCGTCCTACCAGCACGTAAATCCCCCATCGACGGGTACGACGGCTCCGGTCATCAAACTGGCCGCGTCGGAAGCGAGGAACAGGACAGCGCTGGCGACTTCGTGCGCCTGGCCCATGCGGCCCATTGGCGTGTCTCGCAACCACGCTTCTATACGCGGCGCGTTTTCCGGAATCGCCAGGACCATCGGCGTTTCGATGTAGGTTGGCGCCACCGCGTTAACCCGCACGCCATGAGGCGCCCATTCGGCGGCGATCGAGCGGGTCATGTGATGCACGGCCGCCTTGGAGACATTGTAAGGTGTTTGCGGCTGCGGCCGGTTGCAGATCGTGCCCGACATGGAACCCAGATTGACGATTGAGCCGCGGCCGGCCGCGATCATGTGGCGGCCGAAAGCGCGCGAGCACCAGAAGACGCCGTTGATGTTGACGTTCATCATCCACAGCCAGAGTTCATCACTGATATCTTCCGACGAAATGCCGCTGCTGCCGACGCCGGCATTGTTGACGAGAATCGAAGCCGGCGTCCCCCGAGCGGCGAGCGTGTCAGCAATCTCGCTCATCCTTGTTGACGAAGTGACGTCACCGAGCATCAGCTCGGCCGAGTAGCCTTTCGCAGTCAGTGCATCCCTGCCAGCACTGCCGATCTGCTCGTCGGGCTCTATGATGACCACATGCGCTCCGGACTCGCCCAACGCTTCGGCGCATGCGAGGCCAATACCTCTGCCTCCGCCGGTCACCACGGCGACCTCGTTGTCCACCCTGAAGCGCGCTTGGTACATGGCCTACCTCCTCGAATTTCGATGCCGAGACGCTACCTGTCAAATGTCGAAGTTGGTCGGCAGAATGACGATATCGCGAATTGTAACCGTTCTCGGCCGGGTCAGCATGAACAGCAGGACTTCGGCAATTTCCTTCGGTTCGAACAGATTTCCGGCCGCCATCGCCCGGGCGAGGTTCTCCTTCGGCCAGTCGGCGACGAGGGGCGTCATTACCGGTCCGGGGGCGATCGCGCCGACACGGATGCCGTGCTTCGCCACCTGTCGCCTCAGCGCATGGACGAACGCTTGAACTGCGTGCTTGGAAGCGGTGTAGATCGGCTCCCACGGCACCGCGGTGTGGCCGGCCACGGAACTGGTGACCACGATATCTCCCGTGCCCCGCTCGATCATGTGCGGCAGGACCGCATGAATAGTTCGGAATACGGCATTGACGTTCAGGTTCAGCATCCGGTCAAAGGCGTCCGGATCACCATCGATGAAATCACCGCCGATATAGGCGCCGGCATTGGCATGGAAGGCGTCGAGGTGACCGACCCTGTCCAGAATGCCGGGCATCATGCCTGCCACGCTTTCCGGATTGGTGAGATCCACCCTCAAAGGAATCGCGTTCTCGCCGAGATCAGCAGCCAGGCTGCGCAGTTTCTCATCCGCATAGTCGATCAGGACCACCCGCGCGCCAGCATCGAGACAACCACGGACACAAGCAAGGCCGATACCCGATGCCGCGCCTGTGATTGCAATGACCTTTCCAGAGAGTTGTTCGCTCATCTTCGTCCTCCATCCGTCGGGTTACTTTCGGTGTTGAGTGCCTCGCCCGTGCAGGCGAAGCGGTACTCGTCCAGGCTGCGCTGGATCGAGGCGATCAGTAACGAGGTCGGCTCGAGCGGTTTGCCTGCAAACGCATCGAATGCGGGCAGATGCTGGCGAAACAGCGTGAGCGGCACCGTCTTGCCGTGCAGGGCTGCGGTCAGCCTCGCGACCGCTGCTTCCGCCTCCGGCTGCTTCCAGTAATACCGGATGCGGTCCGAGAACGAGTAGTGGCGCTGGATGCGCTGTTCGGCTTCCGAGCCGTGATAATGGCCCTGCCAATTGCCGGGTTTGGCCAGCATCAATCGCTCCATGGCCTGATAGAGTGGACGGGCTCCGTAGCCCGGCAAAAGATCGGTCGCGATAAGGTCCAGCGCGTAGAGCGCCTCGCGCAGGACGAAGGTCAATTCCGGCCCCACTTTCAGGATCGGGAAGCCGTCCTCGACCAATTGGCGCAAATATGTTCGTCCCTGGTAGTCGGTTGAATGCGCCTCGTAGACCAGGCTAGGTTCCTGCTCGAGCAGCCGCGTCAGCCCGCGTGCCCTGGCGGAATCGTAAAGGACCACATTCTCATTGCCAAACTCCACACCGGGCTGGACCACCAGTGCGATGACGCGTGAGAACGCATCGGCCAAGCCTTGCTTCAGGAACAGATCGCGATGAACATCGATCGTGTGCGTCGCCGCCGCTACGCTGGTCGGCTCAATGTCGCTGATTGCATGATTGGCGCCGCCGGGCGTCGGCACCTCGGTGCCGATGATGTAGACCGGCGCCTCATCTCCTGCGGCGAGCGCCGCGCGCTCTGCCGCCATGGCCAGCCGCGCTGTACGCTCCGCCGTTGTGGCGTCGTCGAGCGCGGCAGGCTCGCCGGCGCATCCCATCGAAGCATCGAGGTGGATCTTTCGGAAGCCGGCGGACACGTACGCCGTGACCATCTCTTCTGCCTTCGCCATCGCTGCGCCGGCATGTTCCCCGCGCCACGGATTTGGCCCAAGGTGATCCCCACCGAAGATGATCCTTTCCATCGGAAGCTTTTCTTCTGCCGATATGTGCTGGACGAGACGAACAAAATCGCTGGGCAGCATTCCGGTGTAGCCGCCGAACTGGTTGACCTGGTTGCAGGTTGCTTCGATCACAAGCGTGCCGGAGAAGCGTGCAGCGTTGCGCGCTGCTGCCCGGATGACCAATGGATGCGCTGAGCAGACCGACGTGACGCCTATCGGCGAACCATTGCGCCGCGCCGCCGCCAGGTTTTTGAGGAGACCGGTCATCGAGCGTTTCTCGGGGTCACGGCGATGAATTCGTCAAGCTGCCGACGCGAGGCGACACCTTCCATCGGACCTTGAATAGTAACGTTGCGAGCGCCCGCGGCATTGGCATACTCCAGGGCTTTGAACACAGGCATGCCGAGACGGCGGCAAGCGACGTAAGCGCCGCCGAAACAGTCGCCAGCGCCCGTCGGATCAATTTCCGCAACCCTGAACGCCGAGCAATCAATCCGCGAGCCGTCAGCACCGAAGAATGTTGATCCGTGTTCGCCGCGTTTAAGGGCTATCTCCGTCACACTGCGCCCAAAGAGCGCGATGACCGCGGCAGATTCACCATCAACTCCAGCTGCCATGAACAATTCGTCGCCGGAGGGCAGGATAAGGTCCGCGATGTCGACGAGCTTGGCGAAGCGCTCCTGCGTCTGCCCGAGCCCGAGCAATTCCTTGCGCAAGTTCGGGTCAAGTGAAACGGAGCCGCCGCGCCGCTTGATGACGCCGATGGCATAATCCATCGTCTCCCAGATACCCGGGATGGCAAAAGCGCTACCCATGACGTGGAGGTGTCCAGCCCGCTCGAACAGCGCCTTCGCTTCAACCGTCAGGCTCACCAGGGCCGCCGCCGATTTTCCGATGTTGAAGACAAAGTCGCGCGAGCCGTCGTTGCGATAGCGAACAAACGCGCTTCCGGTCGGATAATCCTGACTGACCGAAACAGCCGATACGTCCACGCCGTCAGACCGGAGCCGTTCGACATTGATGCGGCCGAAATCATCGTCGCCGACCGATGCAACGATTGCCGCCGACCCGCCGATCTTGGCGCATTGATCGATGAAAATCGCCGGCGCGCCGCTGGGGTAGGGGCCGATAAGCTCTATCGGCTCGAGAAAGCCGTCGCCGCGACTTTTGGCCATGATCTCCACCAGGATCTCGCCGATGACGACGGTCGGCCCTAGTGCGTCGGGTGCGAGCTTGGTCTGACTTAAAATCGCATCTGCGGGCATCATACAACTCGGCTAGCGCACATCTTTTAGCTGGAGCATGCGCCTGGAGGTTGCGGCCGCTCGCTGATCCTGTTCCACAGCGAACGACAACCCGAGACGGCCACGATGGGAATGCGCGATGCTCCTCCAGGGACTACACTAATTATGTTTGTAGCTTTATGCAACATATTAATCAATCGAGACGGACAGGCCACAATGGCATTCTAAATTGCGATCAAACAGGTGGCCCGAGCAGCAGCATCGGTTCGGCAGTGCCGAACCTGATATTAGCCTTCGTCTCCCTCTGCCCCTTCGAGTTCCGCCGTACCATCGGCGAAACGCTGACTTTGCAGAGACAAATATCGCTGATGTAACATGCAGGCCGCACCGAAAGCGGAACCGACAGTTCCTTCATCATTCATTGTGATCGATGGGAACGGGAAACTGGATTCCTGTATGGCATGGATGTGTGCAGTGACCCTGGCAGCCATCAAGGGATAGAGTGCGGCGACCGAACCGCCCAGCACGATCTTGTCGGCGTCGATGATTCGGCAAGTCTGCACCAGGCCTATTGCCAAAGCCCTTGCCCAGTCCTCGGCTATTGAGACAGCGCTAGGCAACCGGTTTTGGACATCGGAAAGGAAGTTGCCGAATGTCGGATCACTGAGGGCGGAGGTCTTGCGATACTCGGCCATGATGTTTTCAAGGCCGATTAGTTGTTCGAGATTGCGGCGCGGGCTTGGCGCGTCGCTGACAATCAAGTGCCCAATCTCCCCCGCCAGCCCGTTGGCGCCGCGAAAAAGGCTGCCGTCAACGATAATGCCGCCGCCGACACCGCTCTCCATAACGAGAAAAAGCGTGACGCCGGAATGCACCTCGCTGCGCCCGTAAGTCGCGCCGATGGCGAATGCGTTGGCATCGTTCTCGGCAAGGACCGGAACACGAATCGGCAGGGCGTCTCTCACCAGCTTTGCAAGGTGAACATTTCGCCAGCCGAGAAGCGGCGCAAAGTGGACGAAGCCATTCTTGTCCATTTGCGCCGGGGTTGATACGCCAACGCCTTCACATCGCTCCAGTTTTGACACAGGAATAGATTGGAGAGCCAGCCTCACGGCGCGGTCGACCGCGGCCTCTACGTTGATCGACGGACCATCAAACGGTTCCACATTCGTCGAAACGATATTGGTTCCAAGATCGATCTCTACCGTACTGATATGCTCGACACCGATCTCGACCCCAAGGAAGAAAATAGCATCCGGCACAAGCTCCAGCATGATGCCGGGACGGCCGGCTCGGGCATAGCCCGCTTGTTCAGGCAGATCCTCAATTGCTTCGCGCACCAGACCGTCAGCCGTCAGGCTCGCGATGATATGCCCCGACGAAGAGCGGTTAAGCCGTAACTTGCGCGCGAGTTCGGCTCGAGTGAGACGTCCAAATTGATGAAGGGCTCTTAGAGCCGCCACTTCATTGTTTTGTCGAATCCTGCGATTTGAACTGGCGGTCAGCGCCGGGTCATTCACTTAGGTCTCTCCAGGTTACCTGCGGTCCGCAAGCCGAACGCAACCACAACGCGCTCACTTGGTACACGCCGCGCAGGCGTGCAGCAACTGGCGCGATCTTATTGAACACGCATCCCCCCGAAGCTTCTGTCTCACGGATCCGAGGCTGCCGATGAACAGCGAAAAAACCACAGCACTACAGCGCTGAAGACCGCGGAGCAGGGCGTCTTAGGCAGAGGGTCCGCACTGCCGCATAATCAGATTGTCCTCGACTTATGGACGGGCATTCGTCGTTCGCCGACGAACCGCCTCTTGCTTTTTCAGGTCGATGAAGGCCTTGGCATGCTTTGCCAACGGCATGTTCTCGGTCCAGGTGTCGCGCCATATGGCGCATGCGAGGGAAAGACCCTCATCGACCACGGCGCTGGAGAACGATTCAAAGGTGATGTCGCGGCTATAGCCGATGTCTAGCAACGCGTCGAAGATGCGATCGAAATCGATCACCCCATCGCCGAGGTAGCCGCGATTGCTTTCGCCGATGTGAAAATAGCCGATCTTGTCGCCGGCCAGACGAATGGCCGCCGCTGGATTGGCCTCTTCGATGTTCATATGAAACGTGTCGAGATGGAGCGTGACGTGATCGGAGCCGGTCGCCTTGATGAAGTCGAGGCCCTGAGCCGCCGTGTTCAAGAGATTCGTCTCGAACCGGTTGACGACCTCCAGGACCAGATCGACGCCGGCCTTCTTTGCTGCGTCAGCCGTCTTGGCAATGGCTGCGACGCTGTTCTTGCGGCCGCGATCACTCGGCATTGTCGAGTATTTCGTATGCGCGGAATAGAGAATGCCCCCGAGCTTGGTGCCGCCGATGTCCCGCACCGCCGCGACTGCATTCGCGAGTAATTCCTCACCTGCCTTCACGACAGCGCCGTCCTCGCTCGACACATCGGCGCTCAAGGGCAGGCCCATGGTGACGGCGATTTCGAGATCTAACGACTGAGCCTTCTTGGCGAGGCGATGGATGTCGAACTTTTCGGGTTGAAGATACGCAAACTCGATCAGCCGGTAACCGCACGCAGCCGAATTCTCCATCGCTTCTTCAAGCATGGCCTGAGTGCCACCGCCGGTCCATACGAACGAATGAATGCCCAATCTGCGCATCGGCTGTTTCCTCTGGGTACTGGCGACTCTGTGAATGTTGACAAGGACAACAAAATGCCCATCGTGACAAATGTCAAGGTCCTCGACGGCGCAACAAATGCTGGTGCACGCGGCAACTCCTAACCGGATCGAGCATCATCCACGCAAATATGTCGCGGATATTACGCGGAATCCGGGGGACGCTGCCTCGGCGGGTTTTTTGGCTTGACAGAATTCGCGTATCGTCTAATTTGTGGACAAGAACAACATATAACGCTGCCAACCAGCGAAACGTGGAGGAGGAAATTAACTTGCCCCTGTGATCCAATTTCTCCGCTCTTCGCGACAGATGGGCCGATAGCGCTCTTCTGTGCTCGTTTGCATGAATATGGCCAACTCGGTCCGTGAGTTGAGACCAAGCCGGCAATTCGAAACAGCAGAAAATACAGGTTGCCTCCCAAGGCCAGCACCTGAGGGGAGTTTTCTGCTCGGGTGCGGACACGGAAAGCGATGAATCTTCATAGGGCCAGTGCCCGTGCGCTGGCGTCTTAAATTTGGATCAAGCAGGGAGGCACCACCGGGTTGATCGGAGGAAATCGCCGAGGCGGGGCCGCCACAAGGCCTTTGATGGCCAGGAGGTTTCCGGTCTGGCGGGAAGGAACGTTGCCATGACTGCGAAATGACGGACTGACATTCAAGATTCTGTTGGAGGAGTGAAAAATGAGACATGAACTCGGAATAAGCCTTGCCGCATTGGCAGTGGGGCTAATGACCAGCGTGATGCCTGCCAAGGCCGATTTCTGGTCAGACGCCGGCGCAAAGTACAAGGGTGTTACGTTGCACGGGGTGACCGAAAGCACCCCGCCTTCGAACTATATCAAGGATGTTCTTGCGCCTGCGTTCGAGAAGTCGACGGGCATCAAGGTGGAGATTGAAACCACATCCTGGGACCAGATGTATGACAAGGCGATCAAGGACATGGAAGCCAAGACCGGCATCTATGACATGGTCTATATCGAGCAGGACATCATCTATGCCTATCTCGCCCGTGATTTCCTGGTCGACATCACGAAATCTCTGAAGGACGATCCGTCGCTGAAAGCGCCGGGTTACGACGAGACGCACTTCACGACGTTCGCGAACTATTTCAAGAACGGCGACGGCGATCTGTTCGGCATTCCGATGGAAGCTTTCATCAAGCTCTATCTCTACCGGACGGATCTGTTCAATGATCCTGCCGTCAAGGAAGCCTTCAAGAAGGAAACCGGCAAGGACTTGGTTCCTGCCAAAACCCATGAGGAATACACGCAGATCGCGGAATTCTTTACCAAATGGGGCAAGGACAACGGCAAGGAATTGTGGGGCACGACCGCTCAGGCGCACACCGGTCACCCGGCTTCCTGGTACGAATTCTTCGAATCGGTCGCGCCGACGTTCGGCGTGTACAATTGGGGCATCGACGCATCGAAGAATTATGCCGCGTCCGTCGCCAATGGTGGAGCGATGAACAGCGACAAGGCAAAGGCGGCGCTCAAATACTGGCTGCATCTGCGCGACATCGCGCCACCGGAATCTCAGGCCAGCACCTGGACCGAAGTCGCCACCACCCTCGCGGCGGGTCGTGTGGCACAGGGCCTTGTCTATGGCGAGAACGCCGCCTGGATCGCCTCGGACGCTGAGAAGTCGAAGGTGGTTGGCAATGTCGGCGTCGCCCTTCCGCCGGTCGAACCGGGGGTCATGGAGGATGCCGAGTCCGGCAAAGGCTATATCGGCTACTACGACGGCGGCGCCTTCGGCCTTCCAGTCACCTCGAAGAACAAGGAAGCGGCGCTTCTCTTCCTCCAGTATATCGGCCAGGATTCGGTCCAGGGCGATTGGGCGGTCGCCGCGCCGCGCATCACCAACACGGCAACCTACGACGATCCTAAAGTCATAGAGATGGATAAGAAGCTCAACGGCTATTACACCATGCTCAAGAACGACGGAAAGCTGTTTGCCGGCGCCCCTCCTTATCCGTTCCATGCACAGGTACGCGAAGCAACGGCGCCGATCTTCTACAAGATTCTGTTGGGTGAGGTGTCGTCCGACGATGGGCTCGACCAGATGGCTGCCGCTGCCGAGGCGGAACTGAAGAACCTAGGCTACCGCAAGTAGCAGTGCGAACGCAGTGCCCGGACCGCCGCGAAAGCGGTGGCCCGGGTACGCAGTTTGCCGCCTCGCGAGGTTCATAGAATGTCGCGGCGGATGCGCCTTCCAGGGAGTGGTTCCATGCGATCAAACAGGGCTGGCGTGCGATCAAACAGAGTTGGATGGCTGATGCTCGCCCCGACGATTGCGATCCTCGGGATCTTCGGCATCGTCCCATTTTTGTACGTGCTCTATGTGGCTTTCCATCAATGGAACCCGTTCGGCGCAAATCCCTATATGGTCTACAATGGCGCCGACAATTTCCGCCGCCTCGTCTTCGACAGCGAGTTCCTGACCTCCATCGCGTTCACGCTGAAGTTCGCCTTCTTCGCCGTATTGAGTGAAGTGGTCCTTGGCTACCTTCTGGCTCAGTTGTTCATGCGGGAGTTTCCCGGCCGGGCTTTCTTCCGCACGATCCACACCCTGCCTCTGATCGTGGCGCCGATCGTCGTCGGATCGGTCTGGCGCCTGATGACAACACCCAGCATCGGCATCATCCCGTATTTGTTGAAATCCTGGTTCGGCTACGACCTCAATATCGGTCGTGATGCGAACATGGCCTTTGCACTGACTGTCATCATGGATATTTGGCACTGGACGCCACTGGTGACGCTGACGCTGCTTGCGGCACTCGTTTCGCTTCCTAAGGAGCCGTTCGAGCAGGCCCAGATCGACGGAGCCAACAGGTGGCAGATCTTTTGGCACGTCACGTTGCCGATGATCCGCCCGGCGATCCTGGCGACGGTCTTCATTCGTCTCATGGATGCACTGCGCACCGTCGACGAAGTGTGGATGCTGACCGGTGGCGGCCCTGGCGCCGCGACCCGGTACCTTGGCCTGCACATCTGGAAGATCGTATTTCCCAAGACCGATTACGGATACGGCTCGGCCACTTCGATCATCGTCCTGTACCTCACTCTGGTGATGTGCTGGCTGCTTTATGTCGCCCTTGTCGCCCGCCGCGGCCAGAAGAGAACACCCTGATGCGCGCCAACCGCCCTGTTTATTCCATTCTGCTGTGGATCTTTCTCAGCCTGCTGACGCTGTTCCCGATCTACTGGCTGTTCGTCATCTCCGTAAAGCCGGCCGTCGAACTGTTCACCACGCCGAGCGTTCTGCTCGAGACGGTTTACTGGAAGAACTATGTCAAGGTCCTGGGCGACGATACGCTGCGCCGCTATATGTTCAACTCCATCGTGATCTCGACCGGCAACGCGACGCTGGTGACGGTTCTGGCGTTCATGGCCTGCTACGCGCTGTCGCGCTTCGATCTCGCAGGAAAGGAGAACATCTTTTTCTGGACGATCACCAACCGCATGGCGCCAGCCGCTGTATTCCTGCTGCCCTTCTTCCTGCTCTTCACGCAGATCTTCGTCATAGGAGAGTGGAAGCTCTACGACACACGGACGGGCATGATCCTGCTCTACTGCACGTTCAACCTGCCTTTCGCCATCTGGACGCTCAGGCCGACGATCGACGGTATTCCAAAGGAGTTGGACGAGGCCGCAACCGTCGACGGTGCCACGACGTGGCAGGTGATCCGCGAAGTCATCTTTCCGCTTGCGCGGCCCGGCCTCGCCGTCACCCTGATCCTGACCTGGGTGTTCGCCTGGAACGAATTCCTGCTCGCCGCAACGCTCACCAGCTTCAACGCGCGCACCATCACCACCGGCCTGTCAGAATACGTGACCACGACCGGAACCGAATGGGGCACGATGGCGTCCATTGCGATCATCACGCTTGTCCCGGCGCTGTTGATCTTCTCGGTTGTCCAGCGGCACATCGTGGCCGGTCTGACCTTCGGCGCGGTCAAGGAGTAGTACGATGGAGCACACCGTCGATCTCGATGAGGTGGATGACGAAGCCAATACCATTGTCGCAAGCCCGCAACGCACCGGTTTCCTGCCGATCGTGACCAACTGGTTCGACCGGGTTTTTGTAGGCATCTATCTGTTCGTTGCGCTCGAACTGTTCTGGATGAGGTTTCTCGAACAGTCGATCCCATTGTCCGTCTGCCATGCTCTGGCGATCGTGTTGGGTGTGCTGATCGTTTGGCGTGGTTAGCGCGGGAGAAAAAGGACAGGACGCAGGCTCATGAAGTCATTGGTGCTTGAAGAGAAGATGAAACTATCGCTGCGGGATTTCCCGATCGAGCGCGAGGAGGTGCTCGGCGTCCGCGACGTGCGCATTAAATTGCATACCGTCGGCATCTGCGGCTCGGATGTGCACTACTATACGCACGGCGGCGCCGGCGTTTTCCAGGTGAAGGCGCCGATGATCCTCGGCCATGAGGCGTCGGGCACGGTCGTGGAGACAGGAGCCGAGGTGACATCGCTGAAGGTCGGCGACCGGGTGTGCATGGAGCCGGGCATTCCGGACCCGAACAGTCGCGCGACGCGCATGGGCCTCTACAATGTCGATCCAGCGGTTCGTTTCTGGGCGACGCCGCCTATCCACGGCGTTCTGCGCCCGACCGTTGTTCATCCGGAGAACTTCACCTTCAGGCTTCCGGACAATGTTTCCTTCGCGAAGGCGGCCATGGTGGAGCCACTGGCCGTCGGCGTCCATGCCGCCACCAAGGCCCAAGTGAAGCCGGGCGACATCGCTCTGGTCATGGGCGCTGGCCCGATCGGCCTGGTCACGGCACTGTCTGCGCTGGCGGCGGGCTGCGCCCGGGTCTTCGTATCGGACGTCGATGACACCAAGCTCGAGCTCGCAACAAAGCTCGGCCCGATCACGCCGATCAATGTCGCCAGGCAAGACCTCGCCAATGAAATTCTCGCCGCCACCGAAGGCTGGGGCGTCGAGATCGTATTCGAATGCTCCGGCAGCCCTCGCGCGGCGGAAGGGGTCTTCGATCCGCTCTGTCCGGCCGGCCGGGTGGTTTTCGTCGGCGTGCAGATGCATGGCATCAACTACGACCTCGGCAAAGCGATGGTGCGCGAGGCGCGCGTCGAGCATGTGTTCCGCTATGCGCATGTTTTTCCGCGCTGCGTTGCCATGCTGTCTTCCGGAGCGATCGATGTGAAGCCGCTGATCACGCGCACGTTGGAATTCGAAGACAGCGTTCGAGCGTTTGAAATCGCCGCGTCTGCCCCAAAGGGCGAAGTGAAGATGCAGATTGCTCTACCGCAATAGAAGGGATGCAAGTTGGCTCAGGTCACCGTCAAGAACATCATCAAGCGTTATGGAAACGCCCAGGTCATCCACGGCGTGAATGTCGACATCGCCGATGGCGAGTTCGTCATCCTCGTCGGCCCATCGGGGTGTGGCAAATCCACCCTGTTGCGCATGATCGCCGGTCTCGAAGCGATATCGGGCGGTGAAATCAGCATAGGTGGCCGGGTGGTGAACGATGTTCTGCCGAAAGACCGCGACATAGCGATGGTCTTCCAGAACTATGCGCTCTATCCGCACAAGAACGTCGCCGACAACATGGGCTTCTCGCTCAAGATCAAGGGCAGGCCGAAGGCCGAGATCGACGCCAAGGTGAAGAAGGCGGCCGAAATTCTCGATCTAGGCAAGTTGCTCGACCGATTTCCGAAACAGCTATCGGGTGGACAGCGCCAGCGTGTGGCCATGGGACGCGCCATTGTGCGCGACCCGCAGGTCTTCCTGTTCGATGAGCCGCTGTCGAATCTCGACGCCAAACTTCGTGTTGCGATGCGCGTCGAGATCAAGGAACTGCATCAACGCCTGGGCACAACGATCGTCTATGTTACCCATGATCAGATCGAGGCGATGACCATGGCCGACAAGATCGTGGTGATGAGGGACGGCAAGGTGGAACAGATCGGCGCACCCCTCGCTCTCTACGACAATCCGGGGAATGTCTTCGTCGCCGGCTTCATCGGCTCGCCGGCCATGAACTTCATCAAGGGAAGGATCGATTCGAAGGACGGCAGGCAGATCTTCGTGTCGGACACCGGATCCGTGCTGCCAGCCGAGGGGGCCAGGGCGCAGGGCGGGCAGCCGGTCATCTACGGCATACGTCCCGAGCATATCGACATCGCGCCGGACGGCTTGCCGGCGACGGTTTCGGTGCTCGAGCCGACCGGTTCCGAGACACAGATCTTCGCCAAGTTTGGCGAGGACGCTATTGACGCCATTGTCAAGGACAGGCTTTCCGTCCGGCCTGGTGAAGAGGTGAGATTGAGGATCGATCCGCGCCGGGTCCATATCTTTGACAGGCAAAGCGGCGCACACCTGTGAGCCTTCGCTACGATTGAGCGGGCCTCAGTCCTCGCCAGTGGGTTCGCCACCGAATACGAAAACATGCGAAGGATATGGCTGGGCGAACCACCCGCTGATTGTTTTTGTTGAGAAGACGACGTCCCTCCGGGCCCCCCTTGTCGTTATCTGCCAAATGCTTAGAGGCCGGTTCGCCAAGAAGCGGCTTGTGCCTTACCAGCCGTACGGCTCGGTCCATGCCCTGCATGGCCAAACGCACCTGCAACGCCTCACGGGAATAAAGCTCGGCGTGATCAATGTCATCATGGCAAGGACATCCATGCTGGCCTGGTGGACGCTTCCGCTTCAGCGAGATAGACGCCAAGCGACTTCCACAATCCATGAAGCGTCAGGCCCTTCGGCAATCTGATAGCGACCTAGCCGAGGGATCTGGTACTCGATGCCAGGTTCAGGCGGGGGTGACCCGTCGGTTGCTGAATAGAGACGAGAAAGTGCGTGCCGGCTCGCTTACGGAGCCGTTTTGGTCATCACGCAGTGTGCGATGAGCTTCTATTCCACGGTTGGTGATGTACCGTTCAGGACACGGAAGCGGGGTCGTGAACCGCGCCGAGCATCAGCCCGAAAATGGGCAACCCGCTTTGGAAAGTCGGGTGCTTGAACAAAGACGAGCGGCGGACACGACTCGAGTTGAAGGTCCGCCGCTCTGGTTTTCAGATCACAAAGACTGATGCTGCCACGGGAAATGGGTGGCGAGGTGCGTTTGTGCTGCGCCGGCCGTCGCGTCGCTGTCGAGAGAGAGCGACCCGGTTGAACTGTCAAAGATGATATGATGGGAACCATCATCGGCAGCCGTATCGTGCGCAGTCGTGTCGGTAGAGGAAGCGTGGGATAAAAGCCCTCCCGACCTGAGCTCGGCAAGAGCGGAGTGGTCGAGTTGGACTTTGTCCTGAAGCTTGCTGAAGTCGAAGGCATCGTTGCCGCCGTGACCGGATACAAACTCGGCGGCGCCGCTCTTGCTGACACTGGCGCCGGCATTTTCGTTGCCCTGGAGGATCTGGGCGGACCCGTGACCGGTCAGGCTGGTTGCCGTTGTGTCGGACGGGCTGCTGGTCGCGGCAAGCTCCGAGCCGGCCGAAAGCGAGTGGTTCAACGCAGCCAATACCCGGTCAACGCCGCTGCCTTCGTTTGCCTTGTCGCCGGCAGTATCATGGCTGGTGTCGTTGCTGCCGAACAGATCGGTCAAAGCGTGAAAACCGCCGCGGTCGGAGTGGGAAGCGGCGGTCGCAGTCGAGCTGCCATCGCTGGTGGTCGCGCCGGAAGCGGCGGTCGCAGTCGAATCGCTGGCGATGAGGTGCGAAGGCGTAGTCGCGGCCGAGCTGCCATCGCTGGTGGTGGCGCCGGCGGCGGCGGTCGCAGTCGAACTGCCATCGCTTGCGATGAGGTGCGAAGGCGCCGTCGCGGCCGAGCTGCCATCGCTGGTGGTGGCGCCGGCGGCGGCGGTCGCAGTCGAACTGCCATCGCTTGCGATGAGGTGCGAAGGCGCCGTCGCGGTCGAGCTGCCATCGCTGGTTGTGGCGCCGGAAGGGGCGGTGGCAGTCGAGCTGCCATCGCTGGTTGTGGCGCCGGAAGGGGCGGTGGCAGTCGAGGTGCTGTCGCCGGTGGTGGCGTGGGAAGGGGCGGTGGCAGTCGAGCTGCTATCGCTGGTGGTAGCGCCGGAAGCGGCGGTGGCAGTCGAGGTGCTGTCGCCGGTAGTGACGTGAGAAGGCGCAGTCACAGTCGAGCTGCTATCGCTGGTGGCGGCGTCGGAAGCGGGCGCAGCAGCACTGCTGTCGCTGCTGGTGGTGTCTGAAGCCGCAGCGGTAGTGGTGTTGTGTTCCCGGAAAAAGGCTTGCAGTTCCGAGGAGCTTTCAAGCGCGGTATCGCCGTTTTGCGTTCCCCATTTGTAGGTATAGTCGAAGGCGGGTGACGGAACCAGCTTGGCCCAATGATCCATCATGGTTTGCATCTGTTCGGCGGTGGGCATGACCTGTCTTCCGCCGTCGGAAGTCTCCCAATTGCCGCCGCCAAAGGCCTGGAAGACCGGAACGATGTTGTTAATCGGGATGCCCGACTTCACCGCTGCAGCCACGGCTCGATCGATCATGTCGTAGTCGACCGTGTCCGTTCCCGTGCGTACCGGATACGGGTCTATTCCGAAATAGTCGATATGCGTGTTGGCGGGATTGTAGGTGTTGGTAAAATCCGGATTGGTGGGGGATCCCATGTTCATCATGGTGACGAAGGTCTTGGCGCCTGGAAAATGCTCATGGATCCAGTCGGATTCCGCCTTCAGGTTCTCGGCGGTTGCGTAGGTGCCCCACCTGCCCGTGGGATCGGGCTCGTCAACAAGGTAGAATCCGAACACATTCGGATTGCCGAGGAAGGGGGTCATTTTCTCGATGAAGGATGAAGTTACGCCCTCGTGCTCATTGAGGTACACCAGACCCTTCATGCCCTCCGGCAACGCGTCGACCTGCGAAGCGTACTGAACGTCAGCCAGATTGAAGCCGGCGGTTGCAATTTCGGTGGCGGATCCACCCGACGTATAATGCAGAGTTGCCATCCAATATTCCTTTTTCTGATTTCGATAGCGCCCAGCGTCTACCTACAGACGGCGTATATTAGCGCCAAATCACATACAGACACCCGTTGATAGAATCATTGACCGTTTGTAGGAATGCTGCACGGATTGTTGACTTATTTTGACAGCAGCGACTTCGGACAAGACGCTTATTGTCTTCTGATGTCAGAATGACGCCAGAATTGAGACTTTATTTTGAAGGCGTTGTAGTTCTTGAAGTTTTTCGATGTTTTTATAATGGCTATACATCTATTGATTTGTTTGCTTTAGACATCAACTTTCGCGCAGAAAATCAAAATGACGTTAACCTCTGACGCCGGGCCGCTCCACAGTCTCACTGCCGCAACCAATTAGTTGTGGACAATTCGTAGGCATCTACGCGCTCATCATCTGATATCGGTCGGCAGATCTCCGTGATCGAGATCAAATCAATGTAGGAAACCGCACAAAAGGTGAGAGTAGGACGGTTCCCAGCTGGAGCGCCTGCCGCACTCGCCCATGAGGAAGACTTAAGGACGTCAAAACTGTTCGGCGGACGTTTATTAGGGACGGATAACTGCCAAATGACTAACCGGGTTCGTCGTTGCCTGGTTCCTGCCCTCGCGCTCAAGTAATTGGCATTCCGATTTATCTATCCCTGATCTGCGACGAGGGGCCGTTCGTGAAGCTATGGCCGCTATTGCGCAACGGATCTGATAGCGGCCTAGGGGGTCTGGTACTCGATGCCAAGTTCAGGTGGGATCTGACCGTTCGTTTGCCGAATAAGAATAAAGAGACGAGAAAGTGCATACCGGATCAATTGCGAAGCCGTTTTGCCTCGTCATCATGCAACGTGCGATTAGCTTCTATTTCACTCAGATGCCCTAGCTCTTTCAAGACACGGAAGCGGGGTCGCGAACCGCGCCGAGTAAACTCGGTTGGCGGGCGGATTCAAGCCATCCTTCAATGATGCCTTGCTACCGAACCCGCTGGGTGACGAAAGGTGAGCATCAGCCCGAAATGGGCACCCTGCTTTGGAAAAAACCGGTGCTTGAACAAAGACGGAGCGGCGGACCGGCTCGAAGGTCCGCCGTTCCGGGTCGTTCAGATCACAAGGAACGAACCTGCTGCAAGCGACAGACCTGGAGAGAGAGTGGCGAACTGTATTTGAGCTGCGCCGCCGATCCCGTCGCTGTCGAAAGAGAGCGCTCCCGTTGAGCTGTTGTAGATGATATGGTCGGAGCTATCATGCGCGGCCGTGCCAGCAAAGAAAGCATCGGATGAAAGGCCACCCAACTTAGGCCCGGCAAAAACGGCGTCGTCGAGCTGGATCTTGTCCTGGAGCTTGTCGAAGTCGGTGACCTTGTCGATATTGCCGGCTCCAAGAGCGCTGTTGAACACGAATGCATCATTGCCTCCGTTACCGGTCAAGATGTCGGCACCGCCGCCGCCGTTGATGATGTTCGCGCCGGCATTGCCTTGGATGGTCTGGCTGAACTCGTTGCCGCTGAGGTTCATTGCCGTCGTGTCGGATGGATACCTTGCGGCGAGAAGCTCGATCTGGGAGCCCGTCGAAAGCGCATGGCTCACCGACGTGATCACCCGGTCGGAGCCGCCGCCCACCGCCTCGATGACCTTGTCACCGGCATTGTCGACATAGTAGGTGTCATTGCCACCATAGCCGGTCATCGTGTCAGCGCCGCCGAGGCCGTTAATGACATTGGCGCCGGCATTGCCCTGAATGGTCTGGGCAAAGCCGTTGCCGGTGAGATTGATTGCCGTCGTCCCAGACGGGTTGTTGGTGGCGAGAAGCTCGATCTCGGAGCCGGCCGCAAGGGCATGATTTACGGAGGCAAGTGCTTTGTCTGTACCGCCGCCCGCCGCCTCAATCTCCTTGTCGCGGACATCCTCGACATAATAGGTGTCATTGCCGCCATAGCCGATCATCGTATGACCACCGGCCCCGTGGAACACGTCGTCGCCGCTGGTGCCATACAAGGTGTCGCTTGTGTCGGCGGGAGGAGGGGCAGTCCCAGTATCGATCAGGTTGTGTTCCCGGAAAAAGGCTTGCAGTTCCGGCGAGCTTTCAAGCGCGGTGTCGCCGTTCTGCGTTCCCCACTTGTAGGTATAGTCGAAGGCGGGTGACGGAACCAGCTTGGCCCAATGATCCATCATGATTTGCATCTGTTCGGGGGTGGGCATGACCTGTCTGCCGCCGTCGGAAGTCTCCCAATTGCCGCCGCCAAAAGCCTGATAGACCGGAATGATGTTGCTGATCGGGATGCCCGACTTCACCGCTGCAGCCACGGCTCGGTCGATCATGTCGTAGTCGACCGTGTCCGTTCCCGTGCGCACCGGATAGGGGTCTATTCCAAAATAGTCGATATGCGTGTTGGCCGGATTGTAGGTGTTGGTAAAATCCGGATTGGTCGGGGATCCCATGTTCATCATGGTGATGAAGGTCTTGGCGCCCGGAAAATGCTCATGGATCCAGTCGGATTCCGCCTTCAGGTTCTCAGCGGTTGCGTAGGTGCCCCACCTGCCCGTGGGATCGGGCTCGTCAACAAGATAGAACCCAAACACATTCGGATTGCCGAGGAAGGGGGTCATTTTCTCGATGAAGGATGCGGTTACGCCCTCATGCTCATTGAGATAGACCAGGCCTTTCATGCCATCCGGCAATGCGTTGACCAGCGAAACATACTGAACGTCAGCCAGATTGAAGCCGGCGGTTGCAATTTCGGTGGCGGATCCGCCCGATGCGTAGTGCAGAGTTGCCATCCAATATTCCTTTGTCTCATTCGATAGCGCCCCAAGGCTTGCCTACTAGAGGATGTATATTAGCGCCAAATCACATACCTGCAGGCTCTGATAGAATGGTTGATCGCCAATAGGAATGCTGCACGGAAGGAGGAATCCCAATAGACGTGTTAAATAAAGAACAAGAATACTATCCCGTTAAGGCCGTAGTTCCATCCGGATTATCTGATTTAATTGGAAGCCATGTAGTCTCATGGTCTAAAATATAGCTTGCGTATTGCTGAAATATACTTGTGAATTAAGGTTCTATTTAACTGTTCATCCTAGCATTGAGAGATCAGACAGACGTTAACCTAAGAGCCGCACCCCTCCACAGTCTCACTCCCGCAACCAATTAGTTGTGGATAATTCGTAGGCGTCTGCGCGTTCGTCGCGTGATATCGGTCGGCAGATCAGGTTGCCGACATCGGAACGGTCGAATCGGCTTATCCGCTGGTCGCAAGGAGGCAGGTTGCGCCAGGAGTTGTGGCTGAGGGGGTCGACTATCATGCCTGGTAGCACAAGCGGGACAAGCTGAGGCGCAAACCCGGACCGGGAGCTTAGGAATCCGACGCGCCCAGCGTAGAGCAGCGTACAACGCACGACTGTCGGAAGCGCTTTCTTCGGTTGCCTTATCAGTTGCAAGTCCGGCTTGGCCGAACTCCCTGGAGTTCGAGGCGCAATTCATCCGCGTACGCGTTCCTATGCACCACTAGATGCCGTCGAGGTGGTTCGCGATACGCGTAAGGCCGCGATCCCCATGCGGTTTACCTCATTCAAACAGACGAGGACAGTATGCAAGCCTCCCCCTACCGTATCCTTTCACGCGCACAGAAGTAACGAAGCAAAACCATGAAAGCAGATGCGAAAGGCAATTACTTCACGCGACCGGAACACGGCGCACGGACGGGAGCTTCGGGATGAATCCGCATCTCGTTTGTGTGGGAGGCGAAGATCACGCCCTGAGAATTCCGTTCCTAATGTCGCTGCGTGAAAGCGGCTTCCGGGTCACGGCAGTTTCAACCGGCGATGAGGCTGCGTTTTTGCGGCATGGCATTCCGCATCGCCGCTACGGTTTCGACCGATTTGCCAGCGGCAGTGGCGAGTGGACCGCTGTAAGAGCGATTCGGAAATTGGTTGCGCAACTCCGGCCTGACATCGTCCAAAGTTTCGATACCAAGCCTAACCTGCTGACACCCCTTTCGGTGCGCGGAACGGTCCCGGTCGTGCGCACGATCAACGGCCTGGGCTGGACATTCTCGTCGCTGGAACCGCGGGCTCTGGCCTTACGTCCAATCTTTTGCGGACTGCAATGGCTTGCCTCCTTCTGGACGGCAGCGACGGTATTTCAGAATCGGGACGATGAGGCTTTCTTCAAGCGCTTTCGATTGATTGAACCTGGCAGCGGAAGAGTGATCCGCAGTTCTGGCATCGACGTCGATGCGTTCGCTATGGCGAGGCATCTTGCTCCGCCGGCGACGAAAATGCGCCAGGAGCTCGGGCTCCAGTCAGCAGAGATCGTAATTTTTGTGGGCCGGCTGACCCGCCAGAAGGGCATCCCGACGCTGCTCCAAGCAGTCCCTCGCGTCCTTTCTAAAAGGCCTAATGCGCGTTTCGTGCTTGTCGGCCCTTGGGAGTCCGAAGGTCCATTTGCAGTCGACAAGTCGGAAATCGATCGACACGCTCCTTATGTCATCGCGCTAGGCCCACGACGCGATGTTCCAGCCCTTCTTGGCATGGCCGACGTGTTCGCCTTCCCCACACAATATCGAGAAGGAATCCCGCGCGTCCTGCTAGAGGCAGGGCTGGCAGGATTGCCCATCGTCGCCTCAAAGATGCCCGGCTGCAATGAGGTGGTCGAGGATGGATGGAACGGCTACCTAGTCCAACCTTACGACGCCGATGGCCTTGCATCTCGAATACTCGACATCCTGTCCGATCGCAGTCACGGAAAAATCATGGGCGGTCGTTCTGTCGAACTCGTCCGTGAGCAGTTCGCGCTGCCGCGGGTGGTCGCGCAGTATTGCGATCTGTACGAAAATATCCTTAGCGTCAAATCCCACGGTGGCCTCGCCCGACCGGCGTATCCGATCTTAATTGGAGAGGATGCTGTCAGCAGTAGATTGGATGTGCGCCGATGATCCGGGACGCGATCCTGGCCAGTGGCCTCGCAATGACCTATGCGGTGCAACTCGACATTCCTGGGTCGCCCTTGGGGATTGGCGAGCTGCTCCTCGTGCTTTGGATCATGCTGTCGATTGGGCGTGTGCTTGCCGGCGGTCGCCTGGAGACCAGGCCGGCGCTGACACTCCTTGCAAGCTACTGGACGATCATGGCGCTTGCTCTGGCGGTCGGCACCGTTGTCGGCTATCTGACCACAGTTCTATATCCGACGGGTCTGATGCACGATACGATGGCCTACCTGCTGTTGGTCAGCGTCACGTGCCTTGCCGCTGCAGAACCCGAGGCTGATCGCCATCTCCGTCGTACTGGTTGGTGGGTCGTGGGTATCGCGAATATGGCCCTTGCCATTCAGCTGGGACAGGGCTGGGGCTGGATCCCCCGAGCTGACGTCGATCCCTGGTACTGGGACCGCTTTCGCGGCTGGTCGCATAATCCAAACCAGCTCGCGCTCTACTGCGCAATCTTCGGCCCGCTAGCCTTGCATCTTGCGACCACCACCAGCAATCGATGGGGCAGGTTTCTTGGGATCGCCAGCTTGTTCCTAACCTTCTATGTCGGGAGGCTAACAAAGAGCGATACCTATTTGTATACCAGCATCCTGACCTGCCTGACGTTCCTCGGGCTGCGGATCAGCACATGGCTCAAGACCGGTGGCAACAGCGTCAGCTTTTCACGGCAAGCCGTCCTCCTGTTGCTTGTCGGTATCCTTCCGTTGGCGATCGCGATAACCCCCTACGCCGTGACGGAGGCGAGCGTCCTCGAAAACTTCGCCAAGGGCCTGACCAAGGACAAGGGCGGCGAGGCCACTGCCGAAACCGCCGCACTCCGCGTGCATCTCTGGGACGAAGCGTTGGAGAAGGGCGCGGAATCCGGGTCGCTGGGCCTTGGTCCAGGTCCGCATCTCGAGCGCCCATCAGTGTTCGAATCGCAATTTCTGGAGCGACCCTTCGAGGCTCACAACACGATCCTCGACCTGTACACTCAAGGTGGTCTTATTGCGGTTCTGGCGCTGGTCTGGATCGTCGGCGCCGCCATCATGTCGGTGTGGCGTGCGAAGCTCGACGCGCTGTTAGCGCTCGTGGTGTCAATCGTCATCTTCGGCATGCCGCACCTAATCATCCGTCACCCGATCGTGTGGTTTGCGCTGACCATCTGCCTTGTCGCCGGTACTCCGAAAGCAGTTTCTGCAATCTCTAACAATCCGGGTTAATGGCATGTGTGGTATTGCCGGAATTCTTCTTGCCCCCGATTCAGCCGACACGAAGCCGCTCAAGGCAATAGAGCAAATGACGGCCGCGCTTCGTCACCGCGGACCGGATGGCGAGGCATTCTGGATACATAGCGAAGCGGGGCTTGCCTTCGGTCACAGGCGTTTGGCCATTGTTGATCTGTCGGAGGCGGGCCGTCAGCCGATGCATTCCGAAAGCGGCAGATACGTCGTCACGTTCAACGGCGAAATATACAATTTCCGCGATCTGCGCCGCGAGCTGGAAAGTACAGGTCGTCATTTCAGGGGCACCAGCGATACCGAAGTCATGCTTGGCGCCATCGAGAGTTGGGGCCTCGAAAAAGCACTCACACGCTTCGCCGGCATGTTCGCGCTAGGACTATGGGATCTGAAGACGAGGACGCTCCATCTCGCCCGCGACCGAATGGGCAAAAAGCCGCTTTATGTCGCCTCAACACGTGATGCGCTTGTTTTTGCCTCTGAGTTGAAGGCGATCACCCGTTTTCCAGGTTTTTGTCAGGAGCTCGATATCAATGCGGCCGCGGCGATGCTTTCGAAGGGATGGGTACCGGATGACAGCTGCATCTGGCGAGGCGTATTCAAATTGCCGCCGGGTTCGGTCCTGTCGGTGACAGCCGCTGACTTCGCCGCGTCGCGAAGTGCCGCCTCGCTAGCGCATCGTATTCGATACTGGTGGTCGCTGGCCGAAACCGCCACCAAAGGGCGGGCGGAGCAGGTCGTCGGCAGTGACGAAGAACTTACCAATGAACTGGATGGCCTGCTTCGACTTGCCGTTCGGGAGCGCATGATCGCTGACGTTCCGCTCGGGGCCTTCCTGTCGGGCGGAATAGACAGCTCGACGGTTGTAGCCCTGATGCAGGCTCAATCGGAAAAGCCGGTGCGCACGTTCACGATCGCTTTCGGAGAGGGCGGGTTCGATGAGGCTCCCCACGCTGCGGAAGTCGCGCGGCATCTGGGCACCGACCATACCGAACTCCACCTTTCGGCTGCCGTAGCGCGCGAAGTCATTCCAGAATTGCCGCAGATCTGGGACGAGCCCTTCGCTGACGAATCGCAGATACCAACTCTGCTGGTGGCGCGGCTCGCCCGCCGGCACGTTACGGTGGCTCTGTCGGGTGACGGTGGCGATGAATGCTTCGCCGGCTACGCCCGCCACTTCATGGCGGCCCGCCTGCGACGACAGCATACTCTGCCGTCAGCACTGCGTCGGGCGCTCGCGGCAGGCACTGGGTTACTGGCCCGTGCAGCCCGTCACGATCTCGTCGGCAAGCTGCCGCTTTCGGAGGGTGCACGGCATGCGCTGCGGGGCGACCGGCTGGATCGCCTCGCTCAGCTGCTCGCTGCAGCCGATGAGGACGAGTTGTTTCGGCGACTGACGAGATCGTCGACCGAGAACCTCAGCCTCCACCAGCCCCCCTCATCAATCCACGTCGAGCACCGGCTTGATGGGCTGCTGTCCCGTCTTTTGTATGACGATATGGCCGGCTACCTGCCCGGCGATATATTGGTGAAGCTGGACCGCGCCAGCATGGCCAACAGCCTCGAGGGGCGGTGCCCGCTACTCGATCATCGGGTTGTCGAATTCGCCTGGCGCCTGCCGACGAATACGAAGGTTCGTAATGGCAAAGGTAAGTGGATCCTTCGTCAGTTGTTGCGCCGGTACGTTCCGCAGCGACTGATCGAGCGGCCAAAGCAAGGTTTCGATGTTCCTATAGCAGTCTGGCTGAGAGGCCCGCTGCTCAGTTGGGCAAACGATCTTGTCGCCGATATGCGCGTCTCCGGAGACGGAATTTTCGACCTTGTTAAGGTGGATGCGTGCTGGCGCGATCACGTCGATGGCAGGCACGACCATTCTCGCGAATTGTGGCCGGCTTTGATGTTCCAGGCCTGGCACAACGAGGCAAGGCGGCGGCCATCGCCGCCAGCAACGGGTTCTCGCGTGCCCGAACTTACAGGAGATTAAGATGGAAGGGTCCATAGTTAGCCGCATCCACCTTCCGCACGTTACCGAAATGCACTTGCCTGCGCGCGAAATCACTCCGCGCATGAAACGGCCGTTGCGTGAGCAGATGGACACGCAAACCCCGCTCCATCAGCTCCTCATTACCCTCTCAAGAAAAAAGTGGTTCCTCCTGGCCATGGTCGTCGCAGGCGGTGTCTTGGCCGCGCTTGGGGGTCTTGTACGGCCTGCCCTATACGAGGCCACCACACAGGTAATCGTCGACGCACCTAGTAGAGCGGCCCCTGCCGGCGGCTTGGTCTCTGCTCAGGATCAGCTGGATTCCAGCATTGACGACCATATCACCATGCTCTCATCGCAAAGCCACCTGCGAAGCGTAGTGGCAGCGCTGCGCAAAACGGACAATGGTGCTAAACAGGCTGATGCTCGAACCGGAAACCCTCCTCCGAAGCCTGTTGGCGTCGAGCCGCTGAATTTGCGCTCGGTTCCAGCCGATTTGCTGGCCAAAATTTGGCCGCGAAGCACGCCGGCGGAGCCTGATGCGGCTGAACTCAAGGTGCTGCGTGAAGGTATAAGAATCGGCCAGGAGCTGCGATCGAGAGTTATCAGCGTCGGCTTCACCGATCATGATCCGGCGCGAGCCGCTCTGATCGCCAACACGTTCGTCCAAGTGTATATTGGCGATCTGGCAAGGAAAAGCCAAGCGTCGGACAGGCTGGAACTCGAATCGATAGTCTCCGGGCTGCCGACTATACAAAGCAGTCTGGCAGAAGCGACTGATCGTCTGGAGAGATATCGGTTGAGCCATGGCGCGGTCGATCAAGGTGCGGCGGACAACGCTGCCAAGGAGACAGCCGAACTCACCCAGCAAATTTCCTTGTCGAAAGCGGACCTCTCCGCAACCGAATCCCGACTCCAACACATTCAGGACTTGCGAAAGGGGGGCGCGCCGGTTGCCTCGGTAGCCGAAGCCATCGGATCACCCTTGCTGGCCGATCTCTTGGCACGCCAGGCCAACGGCACGGCAGATGAGGATGTCACAAATGCGATCGATCGTGAGATCGAACAAGAAATCGCCCATGTCGCTGCTGAGGCGAACATCTATCGCTCCCAGATCGCGGCGCTGCAAAAGCGTAAGGATGTCCTGGATGCGGTTGTGGCCGATACAGCCGGCCGGCTTTCCGGATTGCGCGCTCTCGAGCCGCAGGTCAGCATCCTGACGCAGCGCTACAACGACCTTTTGACCCGGCAACAGGACTTGATGCGGCGTATTGCAAGTCCATCCCCCGGAGTCAGGCTTCTCTCAGCGGCGTGGCCCCCTACCAATCCAACGACTCTTTCGCCAATTTTTCTTATTCCGCCCGGCATGGTCGTGTTTGGCCTGATTGGGGGGATTTTCATACTTGTCCGCCAACGCTTCGATCGCACTTTGCGCGGAGAGGCCGAAGCTGAAGCAGCGCTCAGGGTTCCGTGCCTCGGGCTAATACCCCAGGCTCCCACAACGCACGCGAAGCGACTGCAGCAGCTGGTTTCAGGCCAGCAGGGGTGCAGATACAGCCGCGCCGTGACGTCCCTGCTTGTCGCCGCGGCGCCCCAACAGGCGAGGGATTGCTCGAACATAATCTTGATAACATCCTGCGGTGAGGATGATGGCAAGACCGAGCTCGCATGGAGCATGGCCTTGGCGGCCACCAGACTTGGAGGGCGAGTACTCTTCATTGATCTGGACCGCACGGACCACCGCCTTACGGGCGAGTTTGTGAAGGAATTCAGCGCACGTAAGCCGCACAATTTTTTCGGAGACTATGTGAGTGACCGTTGTGCACTGCACGATGCGATAGCAGGAATGTCGGCAATCGGGATCGACTTCATGGCGCTCGCACCGTCGGAGGATCTGCTGCCCTTGCTGTCCAGTGTCGACGGCTCCCCTTTCAAAGATGAACTGCACTCGATCTATCGGGTCGTCATCATAAATGGACCGCTGGGGCTTGAGGGACCAGAGGCCAGGCTCCTGACAGGCTGGGGTGACGTGGTTCTTTTCGCCGTTCGCTGGGCGAAAACGGGACGCAGCATCGCGCGAGGCGTTCTAGACCTGCTTGCGGGCGATGCACCAGCTTCGGTCCCCGTCGCAAGCGTTCTCACGAAGGTTAATCTCAGGAAGCACGCTGGTTACCGGTTCGGGGACAGCGCTGATCTCTTGCTGGAGAGGACATGACGAGCGCGGCTTTTTGTTGTTGGGCTTCCCGCTTGGTTGAAAATCACCGCGCAAGGCGCTGCGCCGATCGGCTGCTGGGCGCGGGCCATCCGCCAGTAGCTGGGGTTGTCGCGGAGAGGTCCATCCGGAGCGTGGGTCCGAAGTGTCACAACGGAACCTACTGGCCAGGAGCCGCCGGACGGGCATTCATGAATTCCGGAATCCACACCTGAGGCGACGCGCCTGACGCCGTCCTTCGTCTGCTTGGCATCCACCCCCGCAGCCTAGTGGTGTCGAACTCACCCTTCACGCGGCAAGCGGTATGGCGAACCGGCTCATTGCTGCTTGGCTTGGCGATGAATCCGTAGCGCAGGTGACGAGACTTTGTCGATCTTTGCCCAGAGTGCGCTCCCGCCCATCGTCGATGCGTTCCTGACCGCGTATGCCCATGCCGGCAACCGCGATGGTGAAATCGCAAGGGCAGTCAAACCTTGCGCAATCCGTTGCGCTTTGCTTCGCGGCAGGGCGCGCACGAACTCACTCACGCTACCTGGTTTCTCTCCCTTTCGGAAAAAGCTGTGGACGATGTCTTGTTTCAGGAATTTGGCGAGATTGAACGGCTCCCGCTCGCACTTGCTCAATTGCAAGCCGTGCCGCTGACATATGGCATCGAAGGCTTCTTTCGTCCACCGACCGATGTGGTTTGGTGGCATGTCTATGAGCGAGCCATGGGACTCCATGTAGTAAGTTCTGTTTTCATTTGGCACGGCGATAAAGACAGATCCTTGCGCCTTCAGAAGATATTTCAATCGAGCAAAAACGTCGTCCACTTGGTCCATATGCTCGAAGACTTGAAACATGAAAATAAAGTCGAAGGCCTCTTTCATAGAATCGAAGCTGTCCGTCCGAAAATCGCCTGAATAGGTCTTGAAGCCTTTCGACGCCAGTACAGATCGCGCCGTTTCGTTGTAGTCGACCGCAGAGATGTCGGAAACATGGAAGAATTTATTCTTGATGCGATCGAGAAAATACCCGAACCCAGACCCCACTTCGAGGGCAGTTTTTCCGCCAGTCTTCAGACCCGCGAGCTCTTCGATAGTCCTTGCATATTCCCATTTCATGGTCGGATAAGAAGGGTACGCCCAGGCTAAGTTATAGAATTCAACGCCGCCGGCGACGAAGGGATCTGCAAAACCGAATCCGCAATCTGCGCATTTGCGGATATCGCATGTGTTGCTGCCCCAGAGATCCGACAGGTGGCTTGTTAATTTTCGAGAGCGATCGGGGTCCTGACGCGGATTGATGAAATGTCGAGAGGCCTCATCTGCTGTCACTTCGAACAATTTCGCGGTTGGTACACTGCCACATGCCGGACAAATGGTCATCTCGCTTACCCCTAAAGGCCAGACCGAAGGAAAGCCGCCTTCGACGGTATACGATGCGCACCAGCCGGCCCGCCGTCGCGCTCCACGATGCCGCCACGCTCAGAAGCTAAATCGTCTCAGGCTACGCAATCGACCCAGTCTCGGGCGGATCGCGAACACATAAGTAAGAATGTGCTGGCTCGCAATTTTCATAACTGATGGACGAAGAATTTGCATTGCATCTCGGATCGTCGCTCGCCAGGGTTGCTGGTGGAATCGGCTGGGAAGACGAGCAACCCGTAGCGCCCGTAACAGAGTCTCAGGGCAGGGAAGATGTTTACGATCCTCGATGAGGTTCCAGTTAAGCTCTTTGACGGCAAGCGTTACCTGATCGACCTCATCGAAACTCTTGGTTGTAGTGATGCTCGGGTGGTTCGTCGCGTCGTAGAAGATCAAGCCATCTTTTATCGCGACCATGTCTCCGTGGCAGGCCAGATCGACAAAGAACAGTTGGTCGACTCCGGCTGGAATTGAATTGTGCGCGCGCATGAGGCAACCCGCGTGAATGACGTCGCGGTTGATCAACAGCGTCGATGGGATGATCCCAAGGCTCCGCGTCGTGCGGACGAGATAGAGGTCCGTCAGGCATTGCTGGCTCGAGTAGAGGGAAATCCGTTCTCGCCCTTGCGGTGGCAATCGGAATTTCATCCGATCGTCCTCAATTATATTCGCTGCACAGGTCATGAATGCCACTGAGGGATGATTGGTGGAAACCTCGGCAAAGGTCTTGAGTGCACCTGGGGCGAGCCAGTCATCGTCATGGAGCAGCTTGATCCATTTTCCGACGCAAGCGAGCATGGCATTGTTGGTGTTCTCCACCTGACCCCGGCCCCGGCAGTTCTCGACAATTCGGATGCGAGGCTCGCTCCGTGCATACTCGGCAACAATTGCCCAGGTCGGTCCCTCTCGGCCCTCGTCGTCGCTGACGACCAGCTCCCAACTGGAAAAATCCTGACTCAGGATGCTATCCATCGCCCGGCGGATCGTGTCCGGACGGCGAAAGGTTGGAATGGCAACTGAAATGAAAGGGCGCAGTCGCGAAGCATCAGCGTAGTGATGTTGGTCAACCACATCGGTCGTTTGGAGCTGATCAAGCTGCGATGGCTTCATGGTGCTTTTCCCTCGAGATTATGACTATGCTTTGGTATGGCAGCTCCTGCTGGTTCGACGTCGTGGCTCAAAATATACAGAGATGCCGCCGTTTTCAGTGCAAACCCGACGGCGCCGCCGGCCGCCATCAGATAAATGACGTTGAGTGGTTCCCAACCTGCCTCAGCACCGGCAAGAAGTGGACCAAACACCAGCGCCGTCCGCGCGCCGTCGACGAGAAGCCGTAGCTCCTGCCGGCGCAGGAGAGCTGGGACATCTTGAAGCGGCGTCGCCAACGCCTGTGCAGCACCCATGAACGCCAGCGCGGTCATAATGTCTGCGGCAGGAACCCAGGGCGGGCCCAGAAGGGGGACGACAAGATATGGCGCGGCCAGGCCAAGCGCCAGTATTGGCAATGCAGTGAGGCCGGCTGAAAGCATCAAGAGGCCGCGCGCGGTGCCGAGCAGATGTCGGCGATCGCTGTTTTTGTTCGCCTCGGAGACAAAAACATTGCTGAGCGGGGTGGCGATCAGCGTGACCGGTGCAGTCACCAGCCGCGCTGCCACTCCCAGGTAACCCGCAAAAGCGGCGCCAAACAGCGAACCAACAAGTATCGCGGGAAGATTGATGATGGCGAAACTCGCGAGAGCTGAGGGAATGTCGAACAACGGAAACTTGTATTCTCGCCTGGCGACGGCAACGACGGTACGCCACGGCGCCCGTGCGACGCCGCGTATGTCTTCCCGGCTCAGAATCCGGGAGCCGAGGAGTCCGATAAAGACGAATTGGCTCAGGATATGAGCATGCACCATCGACTCGCCTCCGAAATGGGCGAGCCCAAACATTAATTGCAGCAGGGCCATGGTCGCCGGCAAGACCAGGCGGCCGAGGGCGAAGTCGCGTAGAAGGCCTGCGCGCAGGCTCCAGCAGTTCATAGCTTCGACGAGACCTGCGCCCCCCATCCCAAGCGGAACAAGCCAGGCGAGGTGGCCGACGCGCGCCGGAGCGATGCTCGCCCACAGCAGTCCTGCCGCAAAGGCGAGGACACTCGTCACCGAGACAGCCAGGAGAATGAGCTTAACAGTCACATACGCCCGCGCATTGTCCTTGACACCATAAAGAGAGGCCTCGAAACGCAGTGCTGCGATCGCGCCGAGGATGTTTACGATCGAAAGATAAATCGTGAAGATCCCGAAATCTGCCGGGGAATATAGCCGGGCCAAAACGGGAATAGCGGCGACGAGGATCAACTGGCCGGCAATCGCCATGGCCGAAACGCCTCCTGCCGCGCGCAGAATACTGCCGATCGGGCTTGGAGGAACACGGGTGATTATTTTCTCGACCGTAGGAACCGTCCTGGATCTCAGAAAGTAGCTTTGGGACATGAGCTCGCGATTCCGAGGAGGCAAAATGCGGTTGACCGGAGCTTACGATGGGGCCTGAACGTCACCATCATCCATCTGAATGACATCGTTCGGCAGAGCGGCGATGCGGCGAATTCTTTGTGCTCCGTGCCGGGTATAACTGCAGCTCTGAAATTGAGACCGCTCGTTGGACTTGCCCGCGATGAACTGATTTCTGCGGGGATCGCGCGGGCATCGATGCTCGGGAATGTCGTCGTCACGTTATGCGGTACCAGCTGGATCTTTTGACCAGACCGGCAGCCGCGACCAGGATGGCCGACGCGTGGATTCGTCGCTCCGACAAGGCGCGGATTACACGGTGGCCTCTACATGCATCAACGTTTGTTGCTGTGTGCTGGCTGCGATATTCGTTCCATGAAAGTCCCGGTACCATTCGACAAAGCGTTGCACTCCGTCCTCGAGCGTTGTCGCCGGGGCGAAGCCGACAGCGTTGCGAAGATCGCTCACGTCGGCGCGAGTCTCCAGAACGTCGCCGGGTGGCAAAGGCACTTCCACGCGAATCGCCCGGCAGCTAAGGGCGGTCTCGATGAGCGAAATCAGCCGGTTAATCTCCTCCGGCCGGTCGTTGCCAACATTATAGACGCGATACGGCGCAGAACTTGTCGCGGGATCTGCGGTAAGAAAATCCCAACCCGGATCGGGTCGCGGCGGTGCAGCGAGTGCTCGAACCACCCCCTCAGCGACGTCGTCGATATAGGTGAAGTCTCGCCACACGCTGCCGGCATTGGCTACTTCGATTGGTTTCCCCTCGATAATCGCACGCGTGAACATGTAGACTGCCATGTCGGGCCTGCCCCAGGGGCCATAAACGGTGAAGAAGCGCAGTCCGGTCACGGGCAAGCCGAACAAGTGACTGTATGAATGCGCCATGAATTCGTTTGAACGCTTGGTTGCGGCGTACAGACTGACAGGATGGTCAGCGCCGTGATGCTCGGAAAACGGTATGGTTCGATTTGAGCCGTAGACGGAGCTCGACGAAGCGTAGACGAGATGACTGACGCCGAAGTGCCGGCAGCCCTCAAGGACGTTGAGAAACGCCACTATGTTCGATTGCAAATAGGCATGCGGGTCAACAAGTGAATGACGCACGCCGGCCTGGGCCGCGAGATGCACAAAGTGTGAAGGTCGAAATTCTGAAAACAGCAACTGAACGCGGGCGGCATCCGCTAGATCAATTCGCATCGGAGTGAAGCCCGGCTCGGCACAGAGACGTGCAAACCGCGCTTCCTTGAGTCGTGGATCGTAGTAGGGGGTGAAATTGTCGACGCCGATGACTTCGACACCCAGACGCAAAAGCCGCAAGGCGACGTGAAAACCAATGAAGCCTGCAGCACCGGTGACGACGATCGGTCCTATCGGGGCGAGTTCCTTCACGGCGCGGTCTGACCGGGATCGGGCGGTTTCCATATTTTCCGCAGAAAGAACGGACCCACCGTTTAAATCATGATCCAATTTTTTGCCCCTTCGACGTCATTCGACAGTGTCGAATTGCCTATTCCGAGATCCCGGCCAATTGTGCCGGGATGTTATGTGCCGGGGCGTCGGCGTCGGCACAGGTGAGCAGGCGCCGGCGCGCTGCGCAACGTGACCTGCCAAGCTAGGTTGAAACGGCCTCCAGCACCGGTCGACCGAGCCCCGTCGCATGTGGATGCCGCCAACTAGACCCAACAACTGCGCGGCCCTTATGGCAGGACCGAAATGCGCCCAAGAAGGGCCACCAGTTCCGCCTGGCGCTTCGTTTCGGTCTTGGCGAACAGCGAGGCAAGCTGGGAGCGGATCGTGGTGCGGCTGAGACGCCAACTGCGAGCGATCTCCAAAGGCGCGTCGCCCTGAGCCAAGCGCAAGGCGAGGTGCGTTTCCGCGCTCGTCAAGCCAAACATTCTTTGCAGAGTTCGAGGATTTGGCCCCGACCTGTTGTCCCGGTCCAGCAACGCAACGATGCTCGTCCCATCGGGAGCGATAACTCCGTTCTCGTTCAGTATCACCGGCCGGTCGCCCCTGCTGCGGATCACCACCCAGGACAACGAGCCCGGCAGGAATTGGCCCGGAACATTCGCGATCAACCGCCTTAGGGCGGCCGTAAGTCCGTTCGCCGTGTCAGCCGCTTCGCCTTGGCGCTCAAGCGTGGTTTGGGCGGCTGCGTTCCACTCGACTACTTTTCTTTCGCGATTCAGCACGAGATAGCCACAGCCGATGCGATCAAGCACGCCGGTTATGGATTCCAGACTGCGGCCTTTTGGTTCCCCGAGCCTTGCGTCCGGTGGATCTGATGCTCGATCGGGAAAGTGACCAGAAGAGGGCCGCGTATTCCGCGCCTTAAAATCATACTGGCTCCTCGTGACAATGTACCGACTGCCCGAAGAAGCATCAACATGTCTATCGATCAGATTCATTTTCTACCCCTAACCCAAAGTTTCACACGCCCGAAATAAGTATTCGGGATTCAGATAGTCTTTTATGTGTAGCTGGATTCTAGTCTTCTACGCGCTGACGGATAATATGTTCATCACCACCTTGAAAACCCAATAGGATCTGACAGTTCTAAGGCAGCTCCTAGCCCCCGCTGCATCCGATAAAATGCGCGCTATGATAGCGGTATGGCAATCCGGCAGTGGTACTAAGCTGTACGTTTTTTGTTCTAGTCTCGACGGGCTAGTCAGAAGGTTGTAGTCTGTGTCCATGAACTCGCAGTCGCTCAGGTCGAATTCGAACCCGTCGGGCAGATTGCTAACTCATATTGCCTCTGCATCGGTATTAGCTGCCACACTGATATTTGAAATAAAATCGTCAGGCTATATTGGGCAAGGCGCCAGTTTTCTGGAATTTGTTCCGGCTATTATTATTATCGCCTATCTCGAAGATCGCGTGCCTGCGCTCGCGGCGACCATTCTGATGGTGACCGTTGGCCTATGGGCCCGAGGACACGATCAGATTTCAAATGGAGATTGGGCACGCGCAATCCTGCTTCTGGTTTCGGGTGGGGTGATTGCCATGACGTTCCATCGCCTGCGGCAGGACTTGCGTGAGTTGCTGGAAGTCGCGGAGGCCAGGCTCGCTGCCGTCGAAGCGACCGAAAGCCGCTATCGTTGGGCCTTCGAACGTGCTGCCATGGGATTCGCGAACACCAACGAGAAAGGTGAGTTGCTGCAGTCCAACAGACGCCTTTGTGAGATGACTGGGTACAAGGAGGAGGAGCTTGCCCAATTGCAGCTCGATACGCTCGCCCATCCGAACGACCGGGACACCTTGGCGCAATTGTTGGCGGGGCTGGGTAATGACACTGCTTCGTTCGTTTCGGAGGTGCGTCTGTCAAGAAAGGACGGGACGGCATTCTGGGCTCGGATAACCCTTTCTTCGTCCGTGCCCGAGGGGGTTCTCTCGGAGAGCATCTTCGTGGTGGTCGACGATATTTCGGAACGACGAGCTGTTCACGAAGCGCTTCGGGCTCAGAAGGAATGGCTAGACCTCGCTCTGTCTGCTGGACGCTTGGCTACGTGGCGGATCGACCTTAAAGACGGGACAGTCACAGGCTCGGACACGTTCTGGGACATTCTCGGCCTGGCCCAGGCCAATAGCCGCCGTTTGGAGGAACTATCAGCTGTCGTTCATCCGGCGGACTGGCCAAAGCTGGCGGCATCGAGAAAGTCCGCATCATCGGTCACGAATTACGATGTTGAGATACGCGTCCGCCGACCGGACGGACATATCCGCTGGGTTGCCCTGCGCGGAAGGGAGGAAAGACATGATGACGGTGGACAGCGGCTTGGAGTGGCTGCCGACCTGAGCGAGAGACGGCAAACCATGCTGCTGCGCGCCGCGGCAAAGAAGCGGGAGCGCATTATGCTCGAACAACGCCACAGATTCGGCAACGTTTTCGCGGTGATCACGGCGCTCGTGAAAATGGTCGATGTTCCCGGAAACAACGTCGCCAAATACAAGGAAACGCTGATCGACCGGATACGCGCGCTCGAGGCAACCCATCTGCTTCTTTCACGCAACGGCAGCGTATCGGGGGTGCTAAACGACCTCGTTGCTCAAGAGTTGCAACCATATATGGGAACGCGCGCCATATCGGTCAGCGGTCCTTCCGTGGCGATGTCGGGAGGCGCCGCCGAGAGTTTTGCAATGATCGTTCACGAGCTTGCCACCAATTCCATGAAATATGGAGCGCTTGGCGATCCAAAAGGCCGGATCGACGTAAGCTGGACGTTCGCACCTGAAGACACAGGCAGTGAGGTCGTGTTCGAGTGGGTGGAATCGGGGCGGCGGCGGACCTCAAGTGTGGTCCGGCATGGCTTCGGTTCCATGATAATCGGAGTGGATGGAGCGCCGCTTGTCGGTCACTCTCCCAAGCTGGAAATGTCGGATCACGGGTTGCGGTATTCGCTGCGACTGTCACGCAAGGAAATCGGATCCTAATGCATTGCTCCACTCGGAAAGCAGGAACCTAAAGGCGCGTCGCGCTGAACGGCCTGTGAGATGAGCTTAGGTTCTTTTCTAAGGATGTCGTTGGCCCAAAAGCCGCAGCGCAGTTTTGGCAATATGCAGTAATATGCATGAGGAGTCTTGGGGCGCCGTTTGCACGTCCAAAAGGATGCGCGGCGCTTTAGCTGGCATGTTTCGCAAGCCAAGTCTTCAGCATAACGGCAGCTTCTGTCCGATTGCGTACCCCCAATTCACGCAGAACCGCAGCAGCGTGGATTTTCGTGGTCGCCTCTGCGATTTCCAGATCGCGCGCAATTTCCTTGTTTGAATAGCCTTCCGCCATCAGCTTGAGGACTTCCTGTTGCCTCGAGGTCAGCCTGCCAAGGTTGGCGCCAGTGGTATGTCGGTGTGGGCCTTTCTCGGAGTGTGTATGCGCGTGAGTTGTTTGCGTTGCACCCGGGCGTGACAGAAGTGCAGGAACATAGATGCGGCCGGAGAGGATTTCATTGACAGCCAGAACGACCTCTTCGTCCGTCTGCGATTTTACGATGTAGCCGTGAAGCCCGATCGAAAGAGCCGTGAGTATTTCCGAGCGTGAATCGTTTCCGGAAACGATAGCAAATCGCGTGTCCGGATAGGCGGCCAGGATCCCGCCGAGCACTTCTTGATTGAACAGGCCCGGCATATTCAGGTCCAGGATCGCAAGATCAACGAACGACTGCTCTGCCAGCAAACTGAGCACTGCGTCGAAACAAGACGCTTCAAATATCTCCACACCTGGAATGCCTGCGGTCAGTGCCAATCGCAAGCCACGACGATACAAGCCGTGATCGTCGGCGATGACGATTCGATACATTGATCTACCCCAACGCATATCTGAATGGATTGAACGGTGATGGGCTTGAAAGCCGTGGCCATTCACTCGTCGATTCATCCAGTCGACGCCAGCGGCATCCCCACCACCGCAAACGTCAGGTTTCTAATATAATCCTAAATAACGGGAAACGCTCCTCTTTTTTTAGCCCTTGTGAACGAGGCCCGCCGACCCTTGTTGAACATACGTTCTGATCTCTTGGAAGGCTGACAGACCGCCTGGGTCGTTCAGCACTGCCACGGATATTGAACACCAGAACGGCTGAATTGTTGCCATTCGAATGCACGACGACATCCACCCCGAGGGCCACATACCATCCAGATGCAATGTCCGGATCAGGGTCGGCGGGAAATCTCACCGGTCTTTATACGGGAAGTCTCACCGGTTCTTCTGAGGGAGCAAGAACGCGTTTCCCGGGTGCTGATCGGGGTAGGAATAGCCGGCCCGTGACGATGGCGTTCAGGCCGAATGAACATGGGAGGACCAGATGAAAGCGGTGATTCAATGTGGTGGAATGGGAACACGCCTTCGCCCCTTCACATCGATCTTGCCGAAGCCGCTCATGCCGATCGGCTCTCGGCCGGTTCTGGAGATGCTTCTGAAATGGTTGCGACGCAACGGTATTCAGGAAGTCTATATCACAACCGGGTATCTCGGCCATTTGATCCGCACCGTGTGTGGAGATGGCTCGCAGTGGAACCTGAAAATTCGATATACGCAGGAGATGGAGCCGCTTGGCACCATCGGGCCACTGTCTTTGATCAGGGATGAACTGACGGAGCCATTCATCGTTCTCAATGGCGATGTCCTTACGGATCTAAGCCTCAGTCGATTTGTAGCAGCGCACCGTAAGCACACCGATCCAGTGACGATCGCAACAGCCTGTCGCCTGATCAAGATGGATTTCGGCGTCATCGACGAAGTCGATAACACCGTGCAGACCTTTCGCGAGAAACCGACGCTTTCGCATCTGGTCAGCATGGGAATTTACTGCATGAACCCAGATGTTCTGCAGTTTATCCCATCCGGCATACCGTTTGGGTTCGACGACCTGATGCTGCAGATGATGCAGAACGGCACAACCGTGCACGTGTACAAGCATGAGGGTCTCTGGCTCGATATCGGGCGCGTCGACGACTTTCAGAACGCACAGACCATTTCCTGGGAAGACCAGTCGGCCTCGATCGAGGTCACTGCGACGGCTGCATGATGAAATCACGAGCCCGGTCCCGCAATTATCAGTCTAGGAGGTTGTGATGCTCTTGGTCAGTGCCCCAATCTTGGGTGTGCCGGAGAAGACTGCTTTGACCAAGGTCATCGATAGCGGCTGGCTGACCATGGGGGAGCAGGTACGAGCCTTCGAACAAGCTTTTGCCGACGTGCATGGTGCGGAGGATTGCGTCGCGGTCAGTTCTTGTACCGCAGCGCTTCATCTCATTTTGCACGCGCTTGGTATCGGACCGGGCGACGAGGTGCTGGTCCCATCTTTGACTTTCGTGGCGACCGCAAATGCGGTCCTCTATGTCGGTGCGACACCGGTCTTCGTCGACATCGAGTCAGCCGACGTGCCGCTGATGTCGATCGTGGAAGCAGAAGCGAAATGCACGGCCCGTACCAAGGCAATCATTCTTGTCCATTTCGCCGGCTACCTCGCCGATCGGGAACAATGGCAGAAATTCGCCCGTGCTCGGGGGCTGCATATCGTCGAAGATGCTGCACATGCGCCGGGCTTGAAAGAGGTGGGAACATTCGGTGCTGCGGCAGCTTTCAGCTTCTACGGCAACAAGAATATGACCACGGCGGAAGGCGGGGCGGTGATTGCCCGGGATGCCCGTCTGCTCGAGACAATCCGCCAGGCGCGTGGACATGGGATGACCACTGGGACACGTCAAAGGCTGAACAGCCGCACCCCGCAGTATGATGTCACCATGCTCGGATTCAATTATCGCATGGATGAATTGCGGGCTGCAATTGGACTGGTCCAGCTGCAAAATTTGCAGGAGTGGAATGAGATCAGGCGTATCCTGGTCATGCTGTATCGCCGTCTCATCGCGAAGCATTGCCCGGCCGTGACCATCCCGTTCCACGAGCCGCGGACGTCGGCCTACCACATCATGCCTATCCTTTTGCCACGTTACGCCGACAGGCAAGACGTCATCGACGCACTGCGCGCGCAAGGGATCCAGACCACTATCCATTACCCGCCGGTGCACCAGATGACGCTCTATCGTGAGCTTATTCCCGGTACTCGTTTACCGCGCACGGAAGATTTCGCCCAGCGCGAACTCACGGTACCGCTGCATCCGCAGATCACCGCACCTTTGGTCGAAACGGTAGTGGTCGCTCTTGCCGCGGCGGTCAATAACTGTGCTCAGACAGGAACAGCCGCATGAATGCCCTGGACCTAGCCATTCACCGGCCTAACGTCTCAAGCGCCGCCCATGGGTCTGCGAGACGAGCAATTGATCTCGTCATTGCTGCAGCCGCGGCGATCGTCTTCGCTCCGCTGATGCTGCTGATTGCCGTGGCGCTGCTGCTGGAAGGCGGTCGGCCCATCTTCTTTGCGCAGACCCGCGTCGGGGCCGGTGCTCGCCCATTCCGCATGTACAAGTTCCGCAAATTCAGCGTGCAATGCGATCCCGGTGGCTTGGCGCTGACCATGGCCGATGACAGCCGCATGACGCCGGTAGGGCGGTTCCTCGCCGCCACCAAGTTCGACGAACTGCCACAGCTTTGGAACGTCTTCAGAGGCGAGATGGCAATCATCGGGCCACGCCCGGAGAGCCTTGCTTTCGCCGATTGTTTTCGCGGGGGCTTCGAGGGTATTTTACAATACAAGCCAGGCTTGTTTGGTCCAGCCCAGGTTCTCTTCCGGCATGAAGCTCATTTTTATCCCCGATCCGTGGACCCGCTGCTGTTCTACCGCGAGGTTCTGTTTCCTGCCAAAGCCAAGCTCGACCTTTCCTATTATCCGCAGCGCACGATCGTCTCTGATGTCATCTGGATGGTGCGCGGCTTGCTGGCGGTGCTTGGCGTCGTTTCGCCGCCGCGGATCGGAATTTGAGAGCAGGTGGGGTACCCGCGCTCTCGTGGATTTGCAAAGTCAGTGCCTCACGTCATAGGGGAACGCTTGGGTCATGGGATACAAGGGCAGGAAAGTTCTGGTTACGGGTGCCGATGGATTCATCGGGTCGCATCTCACCGAAGCGCTCGTCCGTGGCGGCGCGGACGTCACTGCGCTGGCTCTCTACAATTCCTTCGACAGCCACGGCTGGCTGGACGATTTACCGGACACCATTCGAAGCCAGCTGAACCTCGTCCGCGGCGACGTTCGCGACAGCGCGTTCCTTAACCGGATCGTGCGCGGCCAGGCGGTGGTGTTTCATCTCGCCGCACTGATCGCCATCCCGTATTCGTATGCCGCGGCCCAGTCCTATGTAGAGACCAACATCCTGGGCACGGTCAATGTCCTCGAAGCGGCGCGCCAATGGGAGACGGAGCGTGTGGTGCACACTTCGACCAGCGAGGTTTATGGCACCGCGCTGACAATGCCTATCAGCGAATCCCACCCATTGCAGGGACAGTCACCCTATTCGGCATCCAAGATCGGTGCGGACATGATGGCGGAGTCCTACGCCAGATCGTTCGACATCCCCGTGGTTATCATGCGCCCCTTCAATACGTATGGCCCACGCCAGAGCGAGCGGGCCATCGTACCGACCATCATACGCCAGGCTCTCGACAAAAAATGCCCGGCGATCATGGTGGGAGACACAAGCCCGATCCGCGATCTTACTTTCGTGGAAGACACTGCGGCGGCGTTTTTGACCGCAGGTTCGGCTGAGCTCGAATTTGGCAATGCCTACAATGCCGGAAGCCAGCGCGCTGTGACGATCTCGGACATATTGGATTTGGTGATCGAGTTGAGTGGCTGCCAAAAACCAATCCACCGCGACGAGCGCCGTCTGCGGCCGCAGAATTCCGAGGTGCGTGCCTTGCTGGCCGATTCTTCGCTCCTCGAAAGCAAGACTGGATGGCGCGCCCAGACCAGCCTGCGCGAAGGGTTGGAGCGGACCATCGGATGGTGGCAGGGGCGCCTCAGCGAAGGCCGGGTGCGACACGAAATGGGCTACATGACATGACCTTTCGCTCGCGTGGATTGGCTCCGCTGTTGATTGCGGCTGCCTTGTCGTTGGATTTGACCGTGGCAGGCAGTCGGCAAAGCAGCGCGTCGAGACAATTTGTTGCGCCAGTGATGATGGACTTGCCCGATTATCTCCAACCCGCGACCGATCCAGCCTTCGGGACAATTTTCATGCGCATTACCAAGCCTGGGGCTCTTGGGAATGGCGTCGTATGCGAGAAAAAATTTTGCAGCCACCGTTATTCCAGCGCCCAGGCCTGGAATTCGGACCAGAGTCTCCTCGTCATCACCAACGGCTGCAATGGCATGTGCTTTTTCGACGGGCAGACCTATGTCCCGCTTTTCCGTCGTGCTCGATCGGCTGAATGCGAATGGCATCCGCAAAATGCCGATCTGATGATCTGCGTTCAGGACCGGAAAATTTCGACCTGGGCGCCGCGGACCAATCGCGAAGACGTCCTGTTCGTTTCATCGAATTATCATGGTCTTCAGTTCGGGCCGTCCAAAGGCAATCCCAGCCGTGACGGCGATCGCATAGCAGTGCGCGCAATCCGTGGGGATGGCGCGACAGTTGTATTTGCCTATGATCTCAAGCAGCGCCGGAAATTTCCGGACATCGATCTTGCCCAGCTTGCCGGAACCGTCAGCGCCTGCTCGATCTCCCCGCTCGGAGCGAACATCCTGTGCTTTCAGAATGTGAAAGAGGACACAGAACAGCGAGCTATTTTCGCCGTCGACGGGACGTTGCGGCAGAGGTGGACGGACCATCATCGCCCCGGCCATGGCGATATGACGGTCGATGAAGATGGCAGCGAAGTTTTCGTGGGCATCAGCAAATCCGACCCTGACAAATATCATGTCATCAAAAGGAGGCTGGCCGACGGAAAGGTCACCTCACTTATGAAGTTCGGCGAAGCCGAGCATGCATCCCTGCGGGCACTGGACAGGCGCGGTTGGGTGTTCGTGAGCTATGGCGGCAAGCCGGAAGAGATATCTGCCAATCCCGACTGGGCGCCATATGCGCGAGAGGTGATCGCGCTTCGCCTCGACGGCAGCGGGGAGGTTCGACGCGTCACGCAAACTCACAACGTCCCGTCCGATTACTGGAGCGAGACCCATGCCTCGCCATCCCCCGACGGCTCACAGGTAATCTGGTCGAGCAACTGGGGCGTGCCTGGCGGGCCGGTCTACGAATTCGTCACCCGTCTCGATTGGCCGGAAGAGCCGCGGTCGAACCAGAAGGAGATTGCCGCCAATGGTCCTCGTTAATCGAATCCTTCTTGTCGTGTTCGGTATGCTGGCGGCCATGGATACGGCCGGCGCAGCGGAAGCGCGGGTCGCTTATCGACTTTCCGCCGGCGACACCGTCGAGATAGGAATTGCCGCCATCCCGGAGCGAACGCAACGTGCGGTGATCCAGATGGACGGCACGATCGCGCTTCCCGAAGTCGGGATGGTTTCGGTGGGCGGCCTAACTCCGGCTGAACTGCAAACACGCATGCAGACGATCTTGCCAACCAAAATATTCCACCAGCGTCTGCCTGACGGGCGTGAGCAAATGATCGTCATCAAGCCGACAGACGTGACCGCCGTGGTTGCAGAATACAGGCCGATCTATGTGACCGGCGACGTGCTCACTCCCGGACAGCAGGCCTACCGCCCGCTGATGACCGTGCGGCAGGCGATTGCCGTGTCAGGTGGTTTCAGCCTTTTGCGGTCGCGGGCAAACCAGGTTGGTCCCGATCCGGTGGATCTGCGGCGCGATTATGAGTCGCTTTGGGGGGAATACACGAGAGACTATTTTCACAGCGCCCGCATCCGCGCCGAACTTCAGGACAAGTCGACTTTCGATATGCAGCCACCACAAGGATCGCCCTTACCGGCAGGTTTTGCGCCGGCGATCGCCCAAGCCGAAGCAGAAGGGCTGAAGCTCTCGTTGGACAACTTCCGGCAAGAGCAGGGCTTTCTCGAAAAAAGTGGCAAGGATGCTGCTGCACAAACCGAGACCCTGCTCAAGCGCGAGCAGGCCGAAGCGGATGGAGTGAAGGCGGACGAAGACGAGCTGGCGCGCGTAAGGAAAGCGTTTGAGTCCGGAAATCTCACCAATACCCGGCTCGCCGATGTCCGGCGCGCTTTGGTTCTTTCTTCCAGCCGGGCACTCGAAACGTCGGTTGAACTTATGAGAGCACGACGTCAGCAGGACGATTTTGCCAGACAGCACGAACGCAATGTCAACCAAAGAAGGATGGGTCTGCTGACTGAGTTGAAGGATACCAACGTGCGTCTTGCCGACATCAGCGCAAGACTTCGTGCAGCCAGCCAGAAGTTGCAGCCCACGGGAGCTGCCGCTCTGCCGTTGCCGGTTGCCGGCGAAACGATCCAGGCTCAGGTCACGATCGTTCGCAAGGTCGGCGAAGCATGGCGGAAACAGCCGGCCCAAGAAGACACCGAGGTCATGCCGGGAGACACGATCGAGGTAAGGTTCAGTAGCGCTCTCGAAAACGCGGCGACCCGATAGATCGGCTGCGCTGTCGGTTGGGTTGCCAACCGGTTACTGCCTGAAAGCTCTGGAAAATTGATCGGTAAGGGGTTTCATCAAGTAGGACCAGACACTGCGCTCGTCGGTTCTTATGTGGACTTCGGCGGGCATGCCCGGTTTGAGTATTTTCTCTCCTGTCAGGCAGGTCGCTTCATTCTCGACGTCGATGCGCGCCGAAAAATAAGAAAGCTGACGTTGCTGATCCTTGATCAGATCTGCAGAGACGCGGTTGATCGAGCCTTCGCAAGCAGGTGTGGTGCCGGCGTCGAACGCCGGAAAGCGGATTGACACCTGCTGTCCGGGATGGACGTCATCGATACGCGACGGAGGAATCGAAGCGTCGACGACAAGGTTGTCGGAATCGGGCACAATCATCATGAGCACCTCCCCAGCGCCAATCACGCCACCGATGGTGTGGACCGAAGATTCCTGTACTGTGCCCGATTGCGGGGCGCGAATGTCTGTCCTTCCGAGTTCGTCTTCCGCCACCACCTTGCGCTCACTGAGTTCGGTCTGTTTGGCTTCCGTTTCGCGAAGTTCGTTGGTTACGTCGCTCCGCATTTGGTCGTCGAGCTGAAGCACCTGCAGGTCCGTTTCACTGATGTGAGCTTGTACCTCCGCTATCGCAGCGACAAGGCGTCCCGATTCGCCGCGCGTCCGGGTCTTCTCCAGGCTGACATTGCTCAACCTCTCCTTGGACACCAACTTCTTTGAGTAGAGAGATTCGACATCAGCAAGGTTCTTGGTCAGCAAATCCAGAGACTCATCCGTCGCAGACTGCTGTGCCTTGAGGCCATCGATCTGACGTTCCAGCTGCTTCGCACGGCTTTGCAATTGTGCCTTCTGGCCAGCCAGCGCCGCAGCACGGCTTTCGAACAAGGCACGCTCGCCACTGACAAGTGCCGCCACTTGCGGGTCACCCATTTGAACCCGAAGGCTGGGCGGGATCTGCATTTCCGGCAGACCCTGGCGCTCGGCCTCCAGTCGGGCCAGACGAATGGTGGCGCGATTGAGGTCCTCGGTGATTATCTGCAGGTTTGCTCGGGTCAATGTGTTGTCCAGCCTGACCAACACGTCGCCGGCCTTCACATGATCCCCGTCCTGCGCGAAGATTCCGCCGATGGTGCCGCCGGTTTGATGCTGGACTTTTTTTATGTTGCTTTCGACCACCACAGTTGCAGGTGCAATCACCGCGCCGGCAATCGTTGTCAATCCCAGCCAGAGCCCTCCGCCAAAGATCAAAAGCAAGCTGGTTGCCAGGCCCAAGAGCAGATTGGCCCGGATGCCATCCGGCTCTGGCTTCGTCTCCAACGATCGGCTTTTGCCACCGGCCGCGTCGTATGACGACACGGTAACGGTAGAGCAATACCTCACATATGCCCGGCTGCACGTTTGTGCGGCGGAACGACAATGTGCTGCCAGGCTCCAGAGCAGATTGGCCCAGGGTAGATTGGCCCGGATGCCACCCGGCTCTGGTTTCGCCCCGATCGGTTGGCCTTCACCCCCGACCGCAGCATATGACGACATGGTCACGTTAGACACTAAGCAATACCTCACGCATGCCCGCTTGCACCGTGCTGCAGCGGAACGACAGTGTTTGGCTTGTCCGGACGCGGGAAGGGCCGGATCACATTTGTCAGAACGTCTTCGCGCGAGCCGAACGAATGGAGCATCCCGTTCGACAGGACGAGTACCTGATCGATATTGACGAGAGCGGAGGGACGATGCGCAACGACGATCACGATACCGCCGCGCTGACGCACTGCCAGGATTGCGCCGGCCAAAGCAACATCGCCGTCTGCATCCAGATTGGAATTTGGTTCGTCAAGAACGACGAGGAATGGATCGCCATAAAGTGCCCTGGCGAGCCCGACGAGCTGCCTCTGCCCAGCCGACAGGGCTGCGCCGCCTTCTCCGATGCGTGTTTGAAAACCCTGCGGAAGACGCATGATCATCTTGTCCACGCCCGCAGCTTTGGCAGCTGCCAGCACGCCTTTTGCGTCGCTTTTGCCGCCGAACCTTGAAATGTTGTCCGCGATCGTCCCGTCGAACAGCTCAACATCCTGCGGCAGGTAGCCAATATGAATGCCGAGCAGCTCTGAATTCCACTGATCGAGCGCGGCGCCGTCCAATCTTACCGTTCCACGAAGCGGCTTCCATGCCCCGACCAAAGCGCGCACGAGCGTGGTCTTGCCGGAGCCGCTCGGGCCGACGACCGCCAACCCTGCGCCTCTGGACAAGCGGAAGCTTACATTGAAGATTGTTGGCTTCTGCAGGCTTGGTGGCGCGACGGTTAATTCCTCGACCGCAAGCTCTGCCTTTGGGCCTGGCAGTTCCATTGGCTCTTGCTGGCTGTCAAAAGCATCCAGCGCTGCCGCCAGCTCGGAATAGCTTTTGCGGGTTGCCAGAAACCCTCTCCAGTTTGCGATCGCCACATCGACCGGCGCCAGTGAGCGGCCCAGCAATATGGACGACGCGATGATCACGCCCGGCGAGGCCTCGCCCCCGATCACAAGGTAGGCACCAAGCCCCAGTACACATGATTGCAAAGCCATTCGGAGCGTCTTCGACAGTGAGCTCGCCGCGCCGACGACATCGGAGAGCCGTTCCTGGTTCTTCAGATAAAGATGACTGACCTCGTTCCAGCGCCGGCTAAGCGGGGCGGACAGGCCCATCGCCTGAACAACCTCTGCGTTACGGCGGCCGGAATCGGCCAGAAGCCGCTGTGCAACGAGTGTTTCAGATGCACGAGCCGCAGGTTTGCGGCCGATGATCTCCGCAACCACCGTCAAAAGCACAACGGCGCAAGCGCCGAGCGTTGCCAGCACGCCAAGCGCGGGGTGCAGCAGATAGATGACCACCATATAAAATGGTATCCAGGGAGCGTCGAATAAGACTGTCGGCCCCAGTCCGGAAAGAAAGCCACGTAGCTGGTCCAGATCACGAAGTGGGTGTACCCGGTTCGCATCCGGCCCGGCAACGAGGGGCAGGGAAAGCGAGGCTGCGAACGCCTTTTGCTGCAGATTTCTATGCAGGCGGCTGCCGATGCGGACCAACAGGCGAAGCCTCACGAAATCGAGGAGCCCATAGGCCGCGTAAAGTCCCAGCATCCCGATTGTAAATCCGACAAGAGTCGGCACGCTCTGCGAAGGCAGCACGCGATCGTAGACCTGGAGCATGTAGACGGAGCCGGTCAAGGCGAGGATATTTATCAATGCGGAGAAAACGCCTACGCCAACGAGGCCGTGCAAACAGCCGAACATCGCGGAGCGTAGATCGAGCGAGCGCCCTTTAATTGACTTCATGATGTGCGCTCTTTGACGCGAAATTGCCGCGCAATCTCGTCGGTTCTGTCGATGAGGGACAAACTTTAACCTTCCGGGAAGCAGCAGCTCCGCCCTTCGCTGCTGGAACATTACGAATTGCTTACATACGTGCCTTCTTTGATTAAAATGTAGCAAAATCGTGACGTCAGGCTGAGAATTCGGCAACTGGCTTGCCAGGCTGGGGATAACCGGGTCGGGTAAGGAGATATTCCTAATCATGACACAGAGCAGAAGCTTATGATCATCTTTGTAGCATCACGGCTTCAAAGCCTCTGGGGGGCCAATGGGTTTTGATTTTGTCGATCGAGAGTTCAACGGTTTTGAGATACACTTCATCGGTACGCAATTGTCGGCCACCAACACCGGCTAAAATCGGGGAGGCGAGTGTCATGAGCGAAGAGATCAATGTTGCGGATGCCTACGGCAGGGGCCGCAGCACCTTCATGGGATTGCAGTTGCTCGTCTCGCCCGGCGCGCTTGTTCCTCGACCGGAAACGGAACTGCTCGGCAAGGCCGCTCTCGATGTTCTGAGCCAACTGAACTTGCCGGTGCCTCGCGTTGTCGACATGTGCTGTGGGGCGGGCAATCTGGCGTGCGCCATCGCGTACCACGCTCCCACCGCGCGCGTCTGGGCAAGCGATCTTACCGATGGATGCGTCGAGGTCGCGCGCCGCAACGTCACCCATCTTGATATGGAGGACCGGGTAACGGTCCTTCAGGGCGACTTGTTCAGCGCCTTCTCCGGCTTGGAGCTTGACGGCACGATCGACGTGATCGTTTGCAACCCGCCCTACATTTCGGAAAAACGGCTCGAGGGCGACCGTTCGCATTTGGTCGAGCTTGAGCCGCGTGAAGCGTTTGCAGCCGGCCCCTACGGCCTGAGCATCCATATGCGGGTGCTCAAGGACGCGCCGCGTTATTTGCGGCGCGGAGGCATCCTGCTTTTTGAGGTTGGCCTTGGCCAGGACCGGCAGGTCATGAGTTTGCTCGAGCGTTCCAAGGCTTATGAGAGTATCCGGGCAGTCACCAACCAAGCCGGCGAGGGCAGGGTGGTTGTGGGACATACGAAGGCGCAGGCGTAAGAACCGCAGTCGTGGCAGGTTCAGACGCGTGGTCGGGGCTTGAAACCACCCGGAATTTGAAACAGAGATGCGCGAGATACCGGCAATCAGTTTTTCTTGCGCCTGACATATTGCGCAATTCCCTCGATGGAATCGAGGTTCTCGGGCAGGAGCTCGCTGTCTTCGACTGTGATGCCGAAGGTCTCCTCGATGAAGCCAATAACCTCGAGCACCCCCGTCGAGTCCACGATGCCTTGGTCGAGAAGCGAGGTGTCGCTCTCCAGGCTCTCCGGATCGGCTATATAGAAATTCGACGCCAGGAAAGCGCGAATTTGATCGCTGCAGGTATCGGTTCTATCCTTGGTAGATAACATTGATTTCGCCTCCGGTACAAAAGATGAATGCTGATCAACTTCGCCCTGATACCGACTCATGACAGGGACGTTTTTTTGAGTTTGCCCGTGTCGGTCATCGGCAGACTGGGTACAATAACGATGGATTTCGGAACCATGAAGTTTTCCAGCCGTCTCTGGCATTCTTTCTGCAACTGCTTTTCGCCGATGATGCTTCCTTGCTCCATCACGACAAAAGCCTTCACTGCTTGCCCGAGCAACTCGTCCGGAACGCCGATGACCGCGGCTTGCCGTACGCCCGCAATGTCCATCAATACATTTTCTACCTCCTTCGGCGCTATCTTCTCCCCTCGCGATTTTATGATCTCGTCGCCGCGACCGACAAAGTAGAGGTAGCCCTCGGCGTCCATCCGGCAGTAGTCGCCGGTGTGCAGGACCTGCTCACCGGGCAGCGGTCCGGGCTTGAGCTTCCTGGCCGTCGCCTCCGGCTTGCCCCAATAGCCCTTCATCACCGTCGCTCCGCGGATGACGAGTTGGCCAACGACACCGGGGCCGACCCGCCTGTCATGCTCGTCGACAATCCACATTTCCGTATTGGGGATGGCGATCCCGACGCTCAACGGCTTTCGCTCCAGATCCTCCGGCGGCAGGTAGGTACAGCGCTTGCATTCGGTAAGGCCGTACATCGAATAGATACGGGCACCAGAAAATAGCTCCTGAAGCAGGAGAATGTGCTTGAGCGGCAGGGCGGCCGCAGTGTTCGTGACGTAGCGAATACTCGAAAAATCCTGATCCCTGAGCGACTTGAGCTCCCCGAGTGCGGCGAAGATGGTCGGTACGCCGGGAAAACCCGTCACCCTTTCTTGCTTAATCAGCCCAAGGATCTGCGCCGGGAAGGCGAACGAGCGTTCAAGCACCAGCCGAGACCCCGCTCGGAACGCCATGATCATCTGGTAAAGACCGTAGTCGAAGGCGAGGGGCAGGACGTTGAGGATCACCTCGTCTTCGGCAAGCGCCAGGTACGAGGAAATCGAGGCGCACGCGGCAATCATGTTGCGGTGCGTCAGCATCACGCCCTTGGGCTCGCCAGTCGAGCCGGACGTATAAATGATTGCAGCGAGATCGATATCGATGCAGCGACGTGCGGGCGGCGTGCTGCGGGCTGCCGCTACCGTAGTGTCCCAGCCCACAGCATGCGGCAGTTCTTGCAGATCGTCGCGTTCGATCGGCCCGGAGACGATCACACAGCGCAAGGATGGACAATTCCGCGCCGGCTCCCTGAAAATCGAGTGCAGGTGTTTGTCGGTGATCAGTGCCGTCGGGCGACAATCGTTGAGCAGATAATCAAGCTTGTCGCTTTTGGTGAGCGGGTTGACGATGCACACCACGGCGTTGGCCTTGAGCACGGCCCAGAAAGCGACGACGGCCTCGACAGTGTTGTCGGCGAAGATCACCACCCGATCGCCACGCGCAATTCCAGCCTCGCTCAAATGGTGCGCTATGGCGTTCGAGCGCATATCGAGATCGCCATAGGTGACACGTTGGTTGCCGCACACCAGGGCAACCTTCCCGCCGAGCCGGCTGGCAGAGTGGGTGAGATAGTCGTGCAGGAGCGGTACGGCGCCGTGTATCATGCGAGCACCTCTTCGCGATGCTCGCGGTCGATATCGACGCTGAGCTTGAGCGTGCGAGCCCCACTGGGACGGCTCGCGATAAATTGCTGATGAAGAAGCTGCGTCGACAGCACCCCGACCAGCGCCATATTGTCGGAGTTGGACAGGTCGCCGCCGCCGGCGCTGGCCTGGCACTTGCTCAGCAGCCGGGTAACCGACTTCGGATCGAAGACGTTTGCCTCGCGCAGCGCCGCCTCCGAAAGTGCTTCGCGAATATAGGCCGGAGCGCCATCTGCGACGAAGCAAAGCGCGTTGGGGGCCCGGTACGGCTGCTTCTTGCGAGCGACGATTTCCGACGGCACGATCGATTGCGCGACACGCTTCAGCACGTGCTTTTCGTCGAGCACGCGCAGCTTGTAGGCGGCCGGAAGCGAATTCGCGAGCGTCACGAGTTCATGATCGAGGAATGGGAATCGCCCCTCGACGGAATGGGCCATGAGCATCCTGTCCCCCTGCGAGGAAAGCAGGTATCCCGACATAAGCGTCTGGATCTCGATATACTGGTCCTGCGCAAGAGAGCCCCATCGCGAAAACTCCGCCGGTAGGCGGGCAAGCAGCTCGGACACGGCGTTGCGGCGCTCCGTTTGGGCGCGCATGTCTGCCGAAAACAGTCGCTTGATGGCGCTTGTGGTACGCCAGCGCGTGTCATGCGCAAAACCAGGCGCGTCGTGGGCGTGGATGTCGCGCCCGAAGAACTGGCGTGCCATCGCCTGCTGTTGCACCGGCGAGCGGCTGAGGTAAGGATAGAGGCGCTCCAGCAGCCGCGGGCGTCGCGTCGAGGCGGGCTGGTGTCCCCAGAAGCGGCGAACCTTGCCCTCGCGGAACAAATCGTAGCCCGCGAACATTTCGTCGGCCCCTTCGCCAGTCAGCACGACCTTGATGCCATGCTGGCGCACCAGTCTCGAGAGCAGGAACAGCGGCGCCGGCGCGGTCCTAAGGATAGGCCGCTCGGTGTGATATATCACCTCAGGAAAGATGCCAGCGATATCGCTGCGCGAAACGACCACCTCATGATGGTCACTGCCGGCCACGCCGGCAACCAGGCGCTGGAAATGCGTCTCGTCATACTCGGCGTCGGCAAAACGCAGGGAGAAAGTCTGGAAGCGCTCGCCCGCGAAGCGTCTCCCCAGCGCGGCGACAAGCGAGCTGTCGAGCCCGCCGGACAAATAGCAGCCGACCGGCACGTCGGCGCGTACTATCCTTAGCGCCGTCGCGGCCTCCAGGGCGCTGCGCACTTCCTCCACCGCGTCATCAAGCGAGCCGGTGAATTCATCACCGCCGAGTCCGTCAACCTCTGGATAGCTAGGCTTCCAAAAAGCCCGCTCGCGAACGACGCCGCTGTCATAAATGCGGACATGCCCCGGCGTGAGTTCGCTTACTCCTCGAAATACGGCTTGCGGCGGCACGACAGTCCAGAGTGTAAAAGTCTGGTCGATGCCGGCTGGATCGAAGGCGCGGGGTATATCCGCATCGGCCGCGAAAATGGCCTTCACTTCGCTGGCGAAGTAAAGCCGTCCGCCATGCTCGCAAAGATGCAGCGGGCAGATGCCGAACCGATCCCGCGACAAGACGAGACGACCCGCCACTGAGTCCCAGATGGCGACTGCCCATTGCCCATTCATCCGCTCGAAGGCGGCCTCGCCCCAGGCATGATAGGCATGGACGATGACCTCGGTGTCGCTGCGTGTGCGGAAGCGATAACCGAGCGCGACCAGATCTTGTCGCAGCTCGACGTAATTGAAGATTTCGCCGTTGAAGACGATCCACATTGTGTCGCCCGCGCCAGCGAGGGGCTGCTGGCCGCTCGCGAGATCGATGACGGACAGGCGGGCATGCGCCAATCCCGCACGTTTGTCCCGGTAGAGGCCGCGCTCGTCCGGGCCGCGATGCGCCAGGGCGCCCGCCATACGCATCAGCGCATCGCGGGAAGGGGGCGGCGCGGCGGCGCTCAGTGACACAATTCCGGCGATGCCGCACATCGCTTAGCCCTCGCCCATCGAAGAGGACATCAACGGCCGCGCGTGAAGATAGCGTGCGGCGCGCCGTTTGCTGTCGATATCCTTGAAGACTTTCTGGACCTGCGCCGCGGTGAGGGCGGTGGCCTCAGCGACGTCTTCGCTGGCGATCCCGTGGTTCAAGCCGTAGAGGCACAGATCCATCAGATAATAAGGCAGCGCGAAGTAGAACTCCTCCTGACTCTGCGCCATCGAGAAGGTGTCGGTGGTGGGCGGTCTGCGCCGGACCTCTTCCTCCACCCCAAGATATTCGGCCAACTGATAGACCTGGGTCTTGTAAAGGTGAACGATTGGCATCAGGTCGGCAATTCCGTCGCCCTGCTTGACGAAGAAGCCTTGATCGTACTCCAGGCGGTTCGGCGTGCCCGCTACCGCGTAGTTGAGGCGGTCGGCATGGTAGTACTCGGTCATCTTGCGCAGGCGCTGCTTGTAATTGGTTGCAGCGACGATCTGCAGATAGGCTGCCGACGGCAGACGCACCGTGTCGGTCCTGCCCTCAGGGTCCTGAACCGTGAGGCGCGTGATGTTGAGACCGTTGCTCTCGAGAACCGACGCGAGCACCAGCTTGCATTTCCAGCCGTCCCCATATTCGGGAACGACAGTCTGGATTGCCTCGGTCTGCCGACTATAGGCGCCGATCGCTTCGAGGGCCGGTGTTATGTCCTCCAGGATCGTATCGATGCCAAGCTGTGCGGCGACAGTGCGGCCAAGCCTTAGCGAGTCGCCGGAGGAATGGCGCTCCGGCATGAATATTCCGAGGACCTTGTCTTTCCCGAAGGCGCGAACACACAACGCCGCGACGACGGAGCTGTCGATGCCGCCTGAGAGGCCGACAACCACCCCTCGACGTCGCAGCGTACCAAACACCTGCTGGCGCAGGATCTGGACGATGCCATCGACCTCCGCGCCAGCGTCGAGCACCAGCGCATCCTTGCCGAATGTTGAGATCACGTCGATGGCTTGTACTCCAGTTTGCGAGACTCGGTTGGCGAATAGGTTTGCGCCACCGCTTTCTCGATAAGGGGGCGGTTGGTGGCGAGGTGAGGCTCTACGACCATATCGATGTGGGTGCCGACGATTGGCATCACGTCCAGATGGGCGAAGACGCGATCCCAGCCGATGGCCAGAGGCATTCCGGGTCGAGCACAGCGGAACAGGGTGCCTGTGATCGGCAGCGCCGGCTTTGGCTCTGCCACCCACTGGAAGAAAGCTCGCGCCCGCAAAACCTCTTGCAGTTCCAGTTTGGTTCTAAAACTCGTAGCGTTAAACTGTCCCTGAGCGAAGCGATCGAGAAACCGGACCAGTTGCGCCTCGCGCCTCATTGCCACGGCGACTTTCGCGAGGGCCCGGCAAGCCATCCGGTAAGCGGATACGCGGTTGGTTCGGATTCGATTGAAGGTGCGCGTAAACGTCTCCCAGCGGGCGCTTCGCTCGCCGACGAGACTGGTGTCGAGAATGCCGAGGAACTTTACGGTTCGCCCCGCGGCCAGCAGCCGCGCCGCAACTTCGAAAGCGACAGCGCCGCCGAGCGAATGGCCGAGAAGTCGTATATGACCCGAGGGTTGAGCGCGGCGGATCTGCTCGACGGCGGCATCGGCCATGTCGGCGAGGCTGTTTTGCCCGCGCAGTATCATAGCCAGGGCCGGATACCTGATCGGGGCAACGCGGGTGATCTTGCCCATCGCTGCTGCAAAGGCAGCAAGGCTTGGGCCATAGCCGACGGACCCCGGGAACAGAAAAAGAATTGGAGGGTCGTGCTTCTGGGCGCGCGCGCTTTGGTCGCCTGCCTGTGCAGACACGACCGCCTTGACCATTTCGTCCACGCTCATCCCGACGGTGAAGGCCTCAAGACCGAGCTCCTGCCCAATGGCGCTTTCGATCTCCATGACGCAGTGCAGCAGCTTCAGCGAATCTCCTCCAGCGTCATCCCAGCGTCCTGCCGCCACGCGCGTATTGAGGATGCTGGTCCATGCCCGCTGGACGATCTGCTGCGCCGTCAGCTTGCCTCGCGGCTCGAGCGGACGCGCCGTCGCTGCTGTCTCTCTGGCTGAAAGATCCATCTCTGCAAGGGTCGTGATGTCGACTTTGCCGCTCGGCAGACGCGGAATCTCGGCGATCGTGTGCAACCGCAAGGGACGCAGCGGCGGCGGCAGATTGGTCCTGACAAGCTGGCGAAGCTCGTCCGATAAGGTCGCTTCGGCCGAGCGCCGAGGAACGGCAAAGGCGACTAGCTCATTGGCTGCAGTCACGATTGCCACGGCATCCGCAACAGCGGGCGCGCAACGCAGCACCCGTTCGAGTTCGGCTGGCTCGACGCGTCGGCCGTTGATCTTTATCTGGCGCCCCTTGCGACCGACGACGTGCAGCAGGCCTTGATCATCAAGTCGGACAAGGTCACCTGTCGCGAAAATCCGAAGGCCTGGATCATCCGGGTCTGACGCCGCCGGCACAACGGCCCCGTCCTCCCAATGGCCAAGCAAGACATACGGGCTCCTAATCAGAAGCTCTCCGCTGCGGCCCGATTGAACGCAGCGGCCCGCTTCGTCGACGATTGCGAAGGTGATTCCCGGGAGCAGCCAACCAACTGGAACCGAATCTCCATGCTCCGGCCAGTCTCGCGGCAAGAACCATTGCGAGCCGGTGGTCTCGGTTGACGAGTAACCGATCTGGATGAGGCACGTATCGGAGACGGCCTTGCGCAGCAGGGCGATGTCGGTCCAGGGCACCTTCTCGCCACCGATCCGGGCGACTCTAAGTGAATGGAACGCTTCAGCAGGTCCGTCTGCCATGAGCGCGCGAAGCAGCGCCGGCACCAGATAGGTAATTGTCACGCCTTCGGATCGCACCAGGCGTTGAACGGCGCGCAAGCCGACCGCTTCGACTTCGACCAGATGCAAGGTAGCGCCGGTGAGAAGGGCTGCGAGAATCTCCCGACACCCGGCGATTGTGGCGGGTCCGGTCAATGGCAGGAAAATATCATCCGAGTTGATGTGGCATGCATCGACATATTGCTGGACCCGGCACAGCAGGCTGCGCTGGCTGTTAACGATGCCTTTGGGGCGGCCCGTGCTCCCTGAGGTATAAAGCACGATGGCGGACGCATCGACCGAGACGGAACAAGACTGAGGCACTTGTCCAGATTGCGAGGCCGCACTGGTCGACACATCGATCCAACTGACCTGGTGAGGCAAACCGGCGGGTCGGACATTGCCCTCGCCCAGGATGGCTGAGAGCCGCGCCCCCGCCACGATTTCAAGGATCCGCGAGCTAGGATCTCGCGCGTTGAGTGGCACCGAAGGCCGCCCAGCCGTCATGCTTGCCAGCATCGCCACGGGATACCAGGCCGAGTTGGCCTGAAGAATTCCTATCGGCTGTCCGTCTGGGATGGCGGCAGCGATCTGGCAGGACAGCGTCTCAACAGACCGGAGAAGCTGAGAATAAGTCAGACGATTGGCGCCGTCGCTGATTGCAAGCTTGTCGGGGTACTGGCGGACGATATTTCTCAGGTGATCGAAGACGGCAATGTTGGTAAAATCGGCGCCCAAGCTTTGAAATGGGCGCAGTACGGGACCATCCTGATCCAGTGCGTATTGTGGGACACTTGACCATTCATTGGAGGTCGTTGTCTGACAATCCACTGCTAGATCCTGATCCGCGACTTCTGATCCCAAATATGCCGAAGACATGAGCCGCCCACGCTATGATTAGGGTCACTTATCGCCCCCCGCCCCAATCTTTTCATCGATCATTCTGATGATGCCCCGATCTTCACCCAAGGACGCTTGGTTAGTCACTTCGTCTGTTTCGCAAACCGCCGGCCGACCCAATCATGCCGGGCTCGTTGGGTGCGCGCGGCGCGCATGACGCGGCGAGCACTGGCGTTCGTGCCAAGTTGGCAACGCCTGTTGCACACATGCCAAAGTAGGATCGAAGACGGAAATTGCCGCTATTCAGGCACATTGCCTATTCTGCGGTTTTCCCGGGCGATACCGGCAATGGTTCGGTGTCGGAGTAGCTGCCGGGGACAAAACAATATGCATAGATCTGTCCCCGATTTTCGTCAGTCACGCGGATCCAATCCTTTTCCCATGTTCGGAAGGTAACATGCCCATCCGTCACCATGGCTGCGGCTCTGAACGGACTCGGCGCGTTGACGACGCGCACCGAGATCACATCGTCGCCGTCCATACGCTCGACGAGATACGTCTGCATGAAAAGCCTCCCGCTAAACCACCCGCACTTTAACGCCAGCTAATGAATTCGGTTGCAACGCGCTTAGCGAAACTCGGGGGTCGACAGCATCGGGTCCCCTCGCACTCCGTATCCGTCAGGTTTCTCAGCGACTAAGTCTCGGCGAGCCGTCCAATGCAGAGCCATCACAATGGGCGTCGGCGGCGCAAGGGGCAGCAGGGCCGTTCGAGGTTTTCTGAACCTGTCTTCATGACGTCTGCGCGGCGTCGACGATGCGTTTGAGCGGACCAGGCGTGTTGCTGGAAGGTCAATCGTGTTTGGCCACGAAGCGCCCGACGGCGGCGAGGCAGTCGTGCTTTTCCTCCACGTGCGGCATGTGGCTTGAATTCGGGAAAACCAGGCCTTCGACGTGCGGAATACGATCGAGAAAGGGCTGGACGCAGGCCTCGGTCGCTTCGTCGTAGAAGCCTCGGAAAACCAGGGTCGGCGCCTCGATCTGATGCAGGCGGTCGACGATGGTCCAGTTCCGCATCGTGCCGATGACGTGGAACTCATTGGGGCCGTTCATGGTGTGATAGACGGTCGGATCTTCCTCGATTGCCGCAAATGTCCGGGCGACCTCTGGCGGCATCGGAACGACGCGGCAGACATGGCGGTCGTAGAAGGCTTTGGTCGCCGCAACATATTCCGGATGATCGGTGGTTCCCGCCGCTTCGTGCCGGTCGAGCGCACTTTGCACATCAGCAGGCAGCCCGGCGCGCAATTGCTGAGCCCCTTCCACCCACAGCGCCATTGAGGCCAGCGAATTGGCCAGGATCAACGCCTTGAGTCCCTCAGGGCGCCGCACGGCGTGCTCGGCCGAGAGTATGCCTCCCCAGGACTGGCCGAGCAGAGCGTAGCGGTCGGCAATGCCTAGGTGGGTGAGCAGCGCATCGAGCTCGCCCAGGAAGAAATCGACGGTCCAGAAGTCGCCGCCCTTGTCCGGCAGATGGGTCGATTTGCCATTGCCGATCTGATCGTAATGGATGACGGCTCGTCCGGTGTCGGCAAGCTCCTTGAAAGAATCCACATAGTCGTGCGTGCAGCCCGGTCCGCCATGAGCGACGACCAGGGGCAGCTGGCTCGAACCGAGGTCCCCAGTCATGCGGTACCAGGTGCGATAACCCTTGTAGTCGCTAAATCCTTCGGTGGTCGCATGTGCCGTCACAGTCTAAGCTCCGCATCCTGGCGCGGCAGGAGCCAAAGTGCGGGCCCTCCCAAGCCTTGTTTTGCGGCCGACGGTACTAAGCGGCCCGGCGCATTTACAGCTAGCATTATTTATAGGTTTGCTCGTTATAGGTTTGCCCGGGCGAGGCCGGTCGCCCTCGGATCGCGAGCCTCAATGCTCCGGTTCGAGCAGCCGATAGTGGGCGGCGAGCGCGATGGCATGGAAGCGGTTGCGGGCGCCAAGCTTGCGTGTCGCGGCGTTGAGGTGCAGCGTTGCGGTTGGCACCGCGCGGCCAATTTCGCGCGCGACCTGCTTGGCCGTCAGTCCGGCAGCGGCTAGGCGCAGGCACTGGCGTTCGCGCGACGTCAGATGGACATGTTGGCAGGTGCGGATTCCAGCATCGAAACCGGCGTAGACGGAATCATGCAGCAGATGACTGAGATCGCCGATCTCGGCGATGAAATGTCTGGCTTCGGTCTCGAACCCGGCCTCCGGATCGGCACGGATCGCGGTGAAGGTGGCGAGATCGCCGCCGGCAAGGCGAATGGGGACGGTGACGCCGCAAGTCATCCTGGTGTCGAGCAAATAGCTGACGACGGGATCATGCTTGGATTGAAGCACGCGCTGCATAACGGTGCTCTGAACACCGTTGTGCGACCAGAGGAACGGTCTCGATACGGCGAGCGCGGCCTCCTGCACCGGGTCGAGCTGATAATATCCGCCCTTGCACCAGAGATCCTGCATGTCGCGCGGGACGTTGCGCAGAGCCATCAGCGAGGGCGTGATAAGCTCGCCGTTGTGGCTGACCGGCACGGGCGTATAGTCGTAGATGAACGCGGTGAAACCGATGGGCTCCAGCACCTCCGTCGCCACCGCCATGGCAGCGTCGATGCTCATCCCCGTTCGGAACCGGCTCTCTAGATCGCCTGGAAGGCTTTGCATCCGGCAAGCTTACCCGTTGGCCATTGCTTGTCAAATAGCCAGGTCGGTTGGGTGCTCAACAAATAGGCGGGGACAAGCCTGTCCGACCCTATCTATCTTAATAGCTTTCCCCTTCGGCTTCGCTCGCCGTAGTCTTTTGCGATTGGGCGAAGTAGCGGACGCCGTTCGCAGACCCAGGACTGTTTTTCAGCCGCGCCATGGTCGATCGACCGGGTTCAGCGCGGCAAAAGCCGACACGTCTCCTTGAGGGAACACAAATATGCGACCCCAAAAAGCACTTGCAGCATTGATACCCGGCCTGGCTCTGTTCGGCATGACGATGATGTCGCCGGCGAGCGGCGCCTTGGCGGCGGAGGGTAAGCCAGGCGGCACACTCCGATTGCTGGCCAATGCCGCGGCCGGCACCGCCGATCCACACATCAACTACACGTTGCAGTATTTCCAGATCAATTATGTCCTCTACGATGGCCTCGTGACCTACAAGAAGGCCGGGGACAAGACCGGCTTCGAGGTCGTCGCGGATCTGGCGGAAAGCCTCCCGCAGGTCGAGAACGGCGGCAAGACCTATGTGTTCAAGCTGCGCAAGGGCATCAAGTTCGCCGACGGCTCCGATGTCACCACGAAGGACGTAGTCGCTTCGTTCCAGCGCATCTTCAAGATCAGCGGGCCGACGGCCGGGACCTTCTACAAAGGCATCATCGGCGCGGATGCGTGCTTGAAGGCGCCCGCTACATGTACTCTCGAAGGTGGCCTGTCGGTCGACGATGCTGCCGGAACCATTGCCTTCAACCTGGTCCAGCCGGATGCCGAGTTCCTGCAGAAGCTGGCCGTTCCGCACGCGTCGATCCTGCCGGCGAGCGCGCCGCTCAAGGACGCCGGCACCGATCCGATCCCGGGCACCGGACCCTACATGATCGCAAGCTACGACCCCAACAAGCTGATGAAGATCGTGCGCAATCCCCACTTCAAGGAATGGAGCAAGGAAGCGCAGCCGGCCGGATATCCGGATGAGATCGATTATGAATTCGGCCTTACCGACGAGGCGGCGGTGACGGCGGTCGAGAACGGGCAGGCGGACTGGATGTTCGATCCCCCGCCGTCCGACCGTCTCGCCGAACTCGGCACCAAATATGTCGGCCAGGTCACGGTTCATCCGCTGACGGCGATGTGGTATGCGCCGATGAACAACAATCTGGCGCCGTTCAACGACATCCGCGTTCGCCAGGCGGTGAACTTCGCCATCGACCGCGCCGCGATCGTCAAGCTCTTCGGCGGCAGCAATCTGGCGCAGCCGGCCTGTCAGATCCTGCCGCCGGGCTTCCCGTCATTTGCAGCTTATTGCCCGTTTACCGCCAATCCGGGCGAGAAGTGGTCCGCACCGGATATGGACAAGGCCAAGCAATTGGTTGCTGAATCGGGAACCGCAGGTCAGGAGGTGACGATCATCACGGAGGACACCACCGTCTCCAAGGCGATCGGCGTCTATCTGCAGGATGTGCTCAACCAGCTCGGCTACAAGACGTCGGTCAAGCCGATCTCGCAGAACATCCAGTTCACCTACATCCAGAACACCAACAACAAGGTGCAGATTTCGATCTCGCAATGGTTCCAGGATTACCCGGCGCCATCGAATTTTCTGCAGGTCTTGTTCAGCTGTGCCTCGTTCACGCCGGGTTCCGACGCATCGGTCAACATTTCGGGTTTCTGTGACAAGTCGATCGACGCATCGATGGCCGAGGCAGAAACAGCCACTATCGTCGACCCGGCCAAGGGCGCGACACTCTGGACCGCCATCGACAAGGCTGTGACGGACAAGGCTCCGGTCGCCGTCCTGTTCACGCCGAAGCGGGTCGATGTCATCTCGTCCAGGCTGAAGAACTTCACCTTCAGCCCGCAATTCTACTGGATCGTCAGCCAATCCTGGGTGGAATAACCCCGGGGAGCCCAATGCGACGGAGCGCCGCCGGCTCTCCGTCGCATTTCCTTTTGCGCCGGATCAGCGCATCTTCCAGGCCGAGATTTTTCCTAGGCAATCCTGTTCATGGTCAATGTCATTGCGGACCAGCCCGCCATCCCGGTTCGCCGGGCCACCGATGGCCCGTGGCGCACGGCATGGCGTAAGCTGAAAGGCGATCGTTCGGCAATATCTGCGTTCGCCGTGCTCGTTGTCATCGTGATCGCCTCGCTGGCGGCGCCGCTTTATGCGCGATATGTCTCCGGCACCGATCCATTTGTGACCAATCTCAATGGCGAGATCGTCGTGGATGGGGTGACCCAGCCGGTGCTGCAGCCCTCCACCGAAGGCCTTGGCCTCGGCATGACGCCGATCGGGCCGACCTGGCGCATCGGCCCCTATCTGCTCGGTGCCGACAACCAGGGCCGCGACGTCGCGGCGCGGCTGCTTTACGGCGGACGGGATTCGCTGTTGATCTCGGGTGCTGCAGCCGTGCTGTGTCTCGTCCTCGCGACGTTTCTCGGGGTCGTTTCCGGGTTCTTCGGCGGTATCGTCGACATCGGCCTGTCGCGCATTCTCGACGTGCTCTGGGCCTTTCCGATTTTCCTGCTGGCGATTTCGCTGTCGATCGTGCTGATTGCGCAGAGTATCCAGATCGGTCCATTCGAAATCCGCTCCGGCAGCCTTTGGCTACCGGTCTTCATCATCGGCATCGTCTATGTGCCTTATGTGGCGCGGCCGATCCGCGGCCATGTCCTGACCTTGATGCATGCCGAATTCGTAACCGCTGCGATCGGTTTAGGCGCGTCGCCCTGGCGCATCCTTTTGCGCGACATCATGCCCAATGTGGTGACCCGGATTATCGTTTTCGTGCCGTTGATCCTGGCGCTCAACATGATGACAGAATCCTCGCTGTCGTTCCTGTCGATCGGCGTGCAGCCGCCGGATGCCAGCTGGGGCACGATCATCCAGGACGGCCAGGGCCTGCTCTATTCGCGGCCGGTCGTGGCACTCGCGCCCGGGCTTGCCATTGTCATCACGGTGCTGGCCCTCAACATTCTGGGGGACGGGGTGCGCGACGCGCTTGATCCGAAATCCTCGCCGAGGGGCGTCTAGTGGTTGCCGCGCTCGGCTTCCGGCTCGGCCAGATGGTGCTGGTCATGTTCGGCATCAGTGTCGTCGCTTTCCTGATCTTCTTTGCGACGCCCGGCGCCGATCCGTCGGCGCGCATTGCCGGCCGCAATGCTTCGCAAGAGACGTTGATCCAAGTCCGCCACGATTTCGGTCTCGACCGGCCATTGCCGGTGCAATATGGGCTGATGATGAACCGGCTTTTTGTCAGCCGGGATCTCACCTCCTTCGTCAATCGCGGGCAACGCGTCATTCCCACCGTGATAAGCGCCATCCCCGTGACGCTGTCGCTGGTCAGCGGCGCGGCAGTGCTGTGGGTGCTGGGCGGACTGATTGTCGGGGTGATCGCAGGCGCAACGCGCGGTACATTCGTCGACCGGGCGCTGATGATCCTGAGCTTGGTCGGCGTGTCCATTCCGGTTTTCTGGCTGGGTGAGGTCGCCAACCTGCTGACGCAAAGCCGCTGGCACGACAGCTGGCTGTTTTCCTGGGTTCCTCCGCTCGGCTACATCCCCCTGACCGAGAACCCCTGGGGCTGGTTCAAGGCGCTCGTCATTCCGTGGTTCACGCTGGCAACCCTCTATGTCGGCCTCTACGGCCGGGTGCTGCGGGCAAGCCTGATCGAGATGATGCAGGAGGATTTCATCCGCACCGCTCGGGCCAAGGGGATCGGCGAGCGCCGGGTGTTGCTGCATCATGGCCTCAGAACCTCGCTGGTCGCGTTCGTTACCATGTTCGGCCTCGATTTCGGTGCCCTGGTCGGTGGCGGCGCGCTGTTGACCGAAGTGGTCTTCGGATTGCAGGGCGTCGGAAAACTGACCTATGAGGCACTGCAGACCCTCGATCTGCCGATGATCCTGGCCACGGTGATCTACGCCGCCTTCTTCGTGGTGATGGCAAACTTCGTCGTCGACGTCGTCTTCGTCATCATCGACCCGAGGGCGCGCAATGTCGGCTGATGCTCCTCTTCTGGTGGTCAAGGATCTCACTGTCTCCTTCCGCAGCGACGAGGGCCTGGTGCGGGCAGTGGGAGGTGTCTCGTTTGCCGTCGAGCAGCGCGAAATCGTCGGGGTGGTCGGCGAATCCGGTTCTGGCAAAAGCCAGACCTTGCTCGCCATCATGGGGCTGATCGACAGCCCCAACGCTATCGTCTCCGGTTCCATCCGTTTCATGGGACAGGAGCTGATAGGGCTCAAGCGGCGCGCGCTCGATGCCATTCGCGGCCGCCAGATCGCGATGATCTTCCAGGATCCGATGTCAGCGCTCACCCCGGTGCATACGGTCGGCAACCAGATCGGCGAGCAGGTGCGCGCGCATGAAAAAGTGTCGGCGAAAGCGGCGCGGGCGAGGGCCGTGCAATTGCTGGATGCGGTCGGCATCGCAAATCCGGATCGGGTCGTCGACGGCTACCCGCATCAGCTTTCCGGCGGCATGCGCCAGCGTGCGGTGATTGCCATGGCGCTCTCGTGCAACCCGGTGCTGCTCGTCGCGGATGAACCGACCACAGCCCTCGACGTTACCGTGCAGGCGCAGATCCTCGAACTGATCGGACGGCTGCGCGACCAGTTCGGCTCCGCGGTGATCCTGGTCACGCATGATCTTGGCGTCGTCGCCGAAGTCGCGGACCGGGTGCTGGTGATGTATGGCGGACGGTTTGTCGAGGAGGGCGGCAAGAGCAGCGTGTTCCGGGCGCCGCTGCATCCCTACACATGGGGCTTGTTCGGCTCGATCCCGCCAATGGAGGGACCACGTCCGGCCCGGCTCGCCGCCATCCCAGGAATTCCGCCCTCGCTCTCCAATCTGCCGAAAGGCTGCGCCTTCGGCCCCCGTTGCGCCTTTCGCCACGACGCCTGTCTGGTCCAGCTGCCGATCATGCGAGGGGAGAGCCATCGCGCCGCCTGCTTGTTGCCGGAGGCCACGCGCAGACAGTTCGCCGTCCAGAGGCCTGGCGGCGTGGAGATGCAACGATGAATGCCATGCCACGCGAGCAGCCGCTGCTTCGCGCCGGCGATCTGTCGAAACGTTATAGCGTCGGCCGCTCGATCTTCCCGGCGCAGCGCCGGACGGTGCATGCGGTCGATACGGTGTCGCTCGACATCTGGCCGGGGGAAACCCTCGGCATCGTCGGAGAGTCCGGTTGCGGCAAGTCCACGCTCGGCCGGTGTCTGGTGCGTCTGACCGAAATCAGCTCGGGGTCGCTGGAATTCGAGGGCCGCGACATCACCGATGCTTCCCAGCGTCAGCTCCGTCCGTTGCGGCGGCAGATGCAGATGGTCTTTCAGGATCCCAGCGCTTCGCTCAATCCGCGCCGGCGGGTCGGCGATCTGCTGGCCGATCCATTCCGTATCCATGAACGCCTCTCGGCATCGGAAATGGCGGATCGGGTGGCCGAGCTTCTGCGCCGGGTCGACTTGTCGCCCCAGCACGCATCGCGCTATCCGCACGAATTCTCCGGCGGCCAGCGCCAGCGTATCGGCATCGCCCGCGCGCTGGCGCTCCGGCCACGGCTGATCGTGGCCGACGAGCCGGTCTCGGCACTCGACGTGTCGATCCAGGCGCAGATCGTCAATCTGCTCGCCGATCTCCGCGAGGAGTTCAACCTGACCTATGTGTTCATCGCCCACGACCTTTCCGTGGTGCGTCAGATTTCGACGCGCGTGGCAGTCATGTATCTGGGATCGATCGTGGAGAGCGGGCCGACCGACGAGGTCTTTGCGGCGCCCAGACACCATTACACCGCGGCGCTGCGTTCCGCCGTGCCGATACCCAGCATCGACCGGGCGCGGCGCGGGCGGCTGGTGCTCAAGGGGGACCTGCCCAGCCCGATGAACCCACCTTCTGGATGCCGGTTCCACACCCGTTGCCCGGCCGCCACCCCGACCTGCCGCAGCGAGCGTCCGCTTCTCCAAAGCATTGGCGAAGGCCGCCTGGTTGCATGCCATCATCCCGCCGGCGGTTGAGAACAGAAGTTCCCGTTCAGCTACAACGTCTGATCACGACCGTTCAGTCCGGAATTTCATGACGGCGCGCGTCTGCTTCGGCGCGACCAGGCGCCATCTGGACCCCGCACGATCCGGCCCTATGTTGCGCTTCGACGGTGCGCGGCCTGGCACCGCGAACCTAATACTAAAGTAACTGTTCTCGCGTTGCCGAGCGATGCTACGATTTGAGGGACGGGCATAGGCGGCCGCACAGCGCTGCGTGATTTTGCGCGGAAAGGATGAGTTGCGGGAGGCCACTCTTCGTGCCGCAGCAGGCAGCCGCCGACATGTTGCTGTTGTCGACCATAAGGGAGGAAGTCACCAATGAAGATATCATACCTGGTCTCGGCCGCGCTTCTTGCAGCGACTGCGATGCCTGCCTCAGCCGCCGAGATTTCCGACGGCAAGGTCAAGATCGGCATTCTCAACGACCAGTCGGGCGTCTATGCCGATTTCGGCGGCAAGTGGTCGGTCGAGGCCGCCAAGATGGCGGTCGAGGATTTCGGCGGCAAGGTGCAAGGAGCGCCGATCGAGGTCGTCAGCGCCGACCACCAGAACAAGCCGGACATCGCCTCCAACATTGCGCGGCAGTGGTATGACACCGAACAGGTCGATTCCATCATGGAACTGACCACCTCGTCGGTGGCGCTCGCCGTCCAGGGGATTTCCAAGGAAAAAAAGAAAATCGACATCGTTACCGGCGCCGCGACCACCGAGCTCACCGGCAAACAGTGCTCGCCCTACGGCTTCCACTGGGCCTATGACACGCATTCGCAGGCGGTAGGAACCGGTGGCGCTCTCGTTCAGCAAGGCGGCGACAGCTGGTTCTTCGTCACCGTCGATTATGCATTCGGCTATTCGCTCAAGGAGCAGACCGCCAAGTTCGTCGAGGGTCATGGCGGCAAGGCGGTTGGCGAGGTGCGCTATCCGCTCGGCTCGACCGACTATTCATCCTTCCTGCTGCAGGCGCAATCGTCGGGCGCCAAGGTCATCGGGCTGGCGAATGCCGGCCTCGACACCTCCAACTCCATCAAGCAAGCGGCCGAATTCGGTATCGTGCAGGGTGGTCAGCGCCTTGCAGCGCTTCTATTCACGCTGGCCGAGGTGCATGGGCTCGGCCTCGAGGCGGCGCAAGGCGTGGTGCTGACCGAAGGCTTCTACTGGGATCGCGACGACAAGAGCCGCGAGTTCGCCCAGCGCTTCTTCAAACGCACCAAACGTATGCCGAACATGATCCAGGCCGCAACCTATTCAGCGGTGACGCAGTATCTGAAGGCGATCGACAAGGCCGGCACCGACGCGACTGAAGCCGTCGCCAAGGAATTGCATTCGATGCCGGTGAACGACGTCTTTACGGCGAACGGCAAAGTACAGTCCGACGGCAACATGGTCCACGACATGTATCTTTATCAGGTCAAGTCGCCGAGCGAGAGCACCAAGGAGTGGGACTACTACAAACCCCTTGCCACAATTCCCGGCAGCGAGGCGTTCCTGAGCCCCAAGGAAAGCGGCTGTCCCACGGCCAGCGAGTGATTGGCGGGCCGATGGCGCCGCCCGAACCGAATGGGCCGCGGGTGGTGCTTTCCGCCCGCGGCCTGCGGCGCGACTTCGCCGGCTTCGTTGCGGTCAGGAATGTCGATCTCGACCTCTACCACGGCAATATCCACGCGCTGATCGGGCCAAACGGCGCCGGCAAGACCACCGTCTTCAACCTGCTCACCAAGTTCCTGCCGCCGACGAGCGGCAGGATCGAACTGCTCGGCCACGACATCACCCGCACGTCGCCGGCTAAGGTCGCGCGGATGGGCCTGGTGCGCTCGTTCCAGATCTCGGCGGTGTTTCCGCATCTCAGCGTGCTCGACAATGTGCGCGTCGCGCTGCAGCGGCCGGGCGGGCTCAGCGTTCAGTTCTGGCGCTCGCTGGCCGCGCTCGATCGATTGACGCCGCGCGCCGAGGAGCTTTTGCGGTCGGTCGGCCTCGACGATGCGAAGAACAGGCCCGCCGCCGATCTCTCCTATGGCAGGAAACGCGTGCTCGAGATCGCCACGACGCTGGCGCTCGACCCGAAAGTGCTGCTGCTGGACGAGCCGATGGCCGGCATGGGGCATGAGGATGTGCGCACGGTTTCCGACATCATCCGCTCGGTGGCCAAGGATCGCGCCGTGCTGATGGTCGAGCACAATCTGACGGTGGTGGCCGATCTTTGCGACTGGATAACCGTCATGCAGCGCGGCGAGATCCTTGCCGCCGGCGACTACGCCACGGTCAGTCGCGACGAACGGGTGAGGATCGCCTATATGGGCACCGCCGATGAGTGACGCCGCGCCTCTTCTTGCAGTCCGCGGCCTCAACGCCTGGTATGGCGAGAGCCACGCGCTTCACGGCGTCGATCTGGAGGTCTTTCCAGGTGAAACGGTGACGTTGCTGGGCCGCAACGGCGTCGGCAAGACCACGACATTGCGCGCCATTGTCGGGTTGATCCGCCAGCGGACCGGCCAGATCGCTTTCGACGGCAAGGATCTGATGCGCCTGCCGCTGCACCGGACCGCGCATCAAGGCATTGGCCTGGTGCCCGAGGAACGCGGCATCTTCGCCACACTGACCGTAGACGAGAATTTGGTCCTGCCGCCGATCGTCGCCGAGGGCGGCATGAGCGTGGAGGAAATATTCGATCTCTTCCCCAATCTGAAGGAGCGACGCAACAGCCCCGGCACCAGGCTGTCGGGCGGCGAGCAGCAGATGCTGGCGATCGCGCGCATGCTGAGAACCGGCGTGAAAATGCTGCTTCTCGATGAGCCGACCGAGGGCCTGGCTCCCGTCATCGTGCAGCGCATCGGCGATTTGCTGGCGACAATGAAAAAGCGCGGCATGACGATCCTGCTGGTCGAGCAGAATTTCCGCTTTGCCAGCCGCGTCACCGATCGTTTCTACCTGATGGAGCACGGCAAGGTCGTGGCGGGCTTCCCGGTCGGCGAACTGCCGGACCGCATGACGCTGCTGCATGAAGTGCTGGGTGTATGATGGCGCCATGACGATGATCTTCGGAATACCCGTTCAGGCTTTCCTCGGCCAGTTGCTGGTCGGCCTCATCAACGGCTCGTTCTATGCAATGTTGAGTCTGGGCCTGGCCGTCATATTCGGCCTGCTTCGCGTCATCAATTTCGCTCATGGCGCGCTCTATATGCTCGGCGCCTTCATCGGCTACCTGCTTCTTACCCGGTTCGGCATCGGCTACTGGCCGGCTCTGATCCTGTCGCCGCTGATCGTCGGCGGCTTCGGCATCGTGGTCGAGCGCCTTGCGCTGTCGAGGCTTTACGATATCGACCCGCTCTATGGCCTGCTTTTCACCTTCGGCCTCGCGCTCGTGCTCGAAGGCGTGTTCCGTTACTACTATGGCGTATCAGGAAGTCCTTATTCCGTGCCGCCGCTGCTCTCCGGCGGCACCAATCTCGGCTTCATGTTCCTGCCCAACTATCGCGGCTGGGTGGTCGTCGCCTCGATGATCGTCTGCTTCGGAACCTGGGCGTTGATCGAGAAGACCAGGCTGGGTTCCTATCTGCGGGCGGCAACGGAGAACCCTCGCCTGGTCCAGGCTTTCGGCGTCAACGTGCCGTTGCTGCTGACCCTTACCTACGGCCTCGGTGCCGCTCTAGCGGGGCTTGCGGGGGTTCTCGCCGCGCCGATATATCAGGTGAGCCCGCTGATGGGGTCGGATCTCATCATCGTCGTCTTCGCCGTTGTCGTGGTCGGCGGCATGGGGTCGATCCTGGGTGCGATCGTCACCGGTTACATGCTTGGCCTCGCCGAAGGCCTGACCAAGGTTTTCTATCCCGAAGCCTCCAATTTGGTGGTCTTTGTCATCATGGCGATCGTGCTTCTGGTCCGGCCCGCCGGCCTATTCGGAAGGGATGCCTGAGATGGCCGAACTCACACTTCGCGAGAGGCGCGCCAAAAGTTCGGCATGGCTTGAATGGACGCTGGTGGGGCTCGGCATCCTAGCGCTGCTGGTGGCGCCTTTCTTCGTCTATCCGATCTTCCTGATGAAGATGCTGTGCTTTGCGCTGTTTGCCTGCGCGTTCAATCTTCTGCTCGGCTACACTGGGCTGTTGTCCTTCGGCCATGCGACATTCTTCGGCGGGGCGGCCTACTTCACCGCATACGCGGTCAAGGTCTGGGGCTGGCCGCCGGAAGCGGGCATCCTGCTCGGCGTCCTTGGCGCGGCCCTGCTCGGCCTGGTCATGGGCTTCTTTGCCATCCGGCGGCAAGGCATCTATTTCGCCATGATCACGCTAGCGCTGTCGCAGATGTTCTTCTTTTTCTGCGTACAGGCGTCCTTCACCGGAGGTGAGGACGGCATCCAGGGCGTGCCGCGCGGTAGGCTGCTTGGCATGCTCGACCTGAATGTCTCGATGAACATCTATTATTTCGTGCTGGCAGTCTTCCTGATCGGCGTGTTCGCCGTCTGGCGCATCGTCAACTCGCCTTTCGGCATGATCTTGCGTTCCATCCGGGAAAACGAGAACCGCGCCATTTCGCTTGGCTATTCGGTCGCCAATTACAAGCTGGCGGCTTTCGTCATGTCGGCAACATTGGCCGGGCTCGCCGGCGCGCTGAAGGCGATCGTTTTCCAGTTTGCCACACTCACCGACGTCACCTGGCAAATGTCGGGCGAGGTGATCCTGATGACGCTCCTCGGTGGCATTGGCACCATGGTTGGGCCGATCATCGGCGCCAGTCTGGTCGTCGGCCTGGAAAACACGCTCGCCACCTCCAACTTTCCGGTGACCATCGCCACCGGTCTGACCTTCATGGTCTGCGTGCTGGTTTTCCGGCGCGGCATTGTCGGTGAGGTTTATGCGCGGTTTCTCGAGCCAAAGGCTGACGCGAAAGACTGAGGTCGAACGACTTAGCGCCTCCTCGCTATGCAATGCGAACGCCTTGCGCATCGAGAAGCACGCACGCCAGCGGTTCGAAGCAGACATCGACCGCTTCGCCTTCGCGCAGCGGCCGGCCGTCAATCAGCGTGTTGGCACGCACCTGCGTGCCGGCGCCGATGTCGATCTCGTAGACCGCATTGCCGCCGAGATAGGAGGTCGAGACTATCCGTCCCGCGAGCCTGTTGACCGCGCCAACGGTACCGACGGTAAGCTTCTGCGGGCGAACGACGACGGTGATCGCGCTGCCGGTCGCGAGCGCCTTGGGCGCGGCCGCTTTTACGACATGGCCGCTGGTGAGCGCAATCGTCGCCATCTTGCCGTCCATCGCCGTCACGCTGCCAGGCAGCATGTTGGCCTTGCCAAGGAAATTCGCGACGAATGCGGTGGCCGGCTGGTCGTAGACCTGCTCGGGGGAGCCGATCTGCTCGATCAGTCCGGCATTCATCACGACGATGCGGTCGGACATCGACAAGGCTTCTTCCTGGTCGTGCGTCACAAAGATGGCGGTGATTCCCGTCTCCTTCTGAATTTTCTTGATCTCGACGCGCATGTCCTCGCGCATATTGGCGTCGAGCGCCGACAAGGGCTCGTCCATGAGCAGCACTTCCGGCTCGAAAACGATGGCGCGGGCCAGTGCGATGCGTTGCTGCTGGCCACCCGAGAGCTGTGAGGGCAGTTTTGTCTCACTGCCGGGAAGCCGCACCATATCCAGCGCCTTCTTGACCCGGCGCACGATCTCGGCTTTCGGCACGTTCCTGTATTTCAGCCCGAATGCGACGTTGTCGAAGACGTTCTTGTGCGGAAAGAGCGCGTAGTTCTGAAACACCAGACCGATGTTGCGCTTGTAGATCGGGATGTCGTCGACCCGCTTTCCGCCGATCGAGATCTGGCCACTGGAGATGTCGACCAGGCCCGCGATCGATCGCAGGATCGTCGTCTTGCCGCAGCCGGACGGCCCAAGCAAGGTGACGAAACTGCCCTTGCGGATCGCCAGCGAAAAATCGCGAACCGCTGCGAACTTGCCGTAGAAAATATCGATGTCGCGAAACTCGACCGCAGGCTTTCCTATCGGCTGGCTCTCGCCCTGGGCGAGCGGGTCGCGATCAGCCCCGGCCGAAGCCGGCCGGGGCTGCTGGTCGTGGCTGTTGTCGTCATGCACCTTTCGACACCCTGTCCCATTGCTTGGTCCAGGCGTCTTCGTTCTTCGCCCAGTAGAGCGGATCGGCGAAGGTCAGCGACTTCATCGATCCGGTCGGGTCGAAGGCCGGAAGCGCTGCGATCTTATCGGTCAGCTTCACCTTGGTCGGGTCAAGCGATGGCGGATAGTTCTGGCCCTCGGCGACGGCGATCGACGTGGCCGGATCCAGCATGAAGTTGATCAGCTCCTCGCATTCGGCCATCGGCGATCCCTTAAGCACCAGCATGTCCTCCATCCATGCGTATGAGCCGGCAGGATCGAGATAGCCGATTGGCTGGCCCTGCTGCTGCAGGGCGGCGACGCGTCCGGACCAGGCGTCGGTGACGACGATCTCGTTCCTCGACAGGAGGTCCATCAATTCCGCGCCGGAACTCCAGAACTTCTTGGCCAGGTCGCGGGTCTCGCGAACCTTGGCCCAGACCGCATCCATGTCCTGGATGTTGTTGGGGTCCTGTTTCGTCTGCAGCGCCGCATACCAGACGCGTGTCGTCATATCGGCGTAGCCGCCGATCTTGCCGGCATATTTCTTGTCGGCGAGCAGGTTGGCGCCTTTTTCCTTGGCTTCCTCCGGCGAGATGACCTTGTTGTTGTAGGCGATGCCGGTGGTGCCGTAATCATATGGCACTGCCGACAGCTTCGGCGTGATCTTGCGGAACGGGTCGATCATGGCAGTCAGCACATTGGCCATGTTGGGGATGTTCGCCTCGTTGATCTCCGAATTGAAACCGCCATTGACGTATTTGATGTAGTAGTTGACGCCCGAAGAATGGACGATCTGGAAGTCGCCCGGCTTCGACGTCTTGATCTTGGTGATGATCTCGTTCTCATCGCCAAAGGTACCCTGGACGACCTTGACGCCGGACTTGGCGGTGTAGGGCTGGAAGGCGTACTTGTCGATCGCCTCCTGCACCACGCCGCCCCATCCGTCGAAGCGCACTTCCGAGACAGCGGCCAGGGCGCGTCCCATCCAAGGCATGGAAAGCCCGGTGGCCGCGGCGGCGGCCGCCGTCAGCGTCAGGAATGATCGCCGGCTGATGTCGCCATTGGCATAGCGTTCGTTGAGCCGTTCCAGTCGTTTGGTGGTTGTCAGTTTCATTTCCGTTCTCCCATTTTCATTTTCACTTGCTTGCCTTGAACCAGCTGAGGCTTTGCAGGATGAGCCCGCCAGCCAAGGGGATGCCGACCGTCAAAAGGATCATGACAGTGCCCAGCGCGTTCACCTCGGGGCTGATCGAGATCTTCAGCATAGAAAGAATTTGCGTCGGCATGGTCTCGACGCCCGCCGGCCGCCAGAACAGGCTGGCCGAGGTGTTGTCGAACGAGATGGTGAAAGCGAGCAGCACACTGGCAAGCACTGCGGGAACGAGCAGCGGCAGCGTGATCTCCCGGAATGTCGATACGCGCGGCGCCCCGAGCGATAGCGCTGCCTCCTCATAGGAGCGTTTGATGCCGACCATGCGCGCCTGGACGATCAGCACCACGTAGGGGAGCGTGAGCAGAATGTGGCCGAGCACCAGAAGCGTCATGCTGCGCGGCTGATCGATGGCTTTGATCATGACCAGCAAGCCGACGCCGAGTATCGTCTCGGGGACCAGCGCGGGAAGGATGACAAGCGTGTTGATCGCCTGCTTGCCACGGAACTCGAAGCGCACCAGCGCCAATGCCGCCATGATGCCGAGCAGCGTCGTTACCGCTGCCGTCACCAGGGCAATCCACATCGATGTCCGGAAGGCGTCGAGGACCGGCTCGTTGGTGAGCAGCTTTTCATACCAGCGCAGGCTGAAGCCGGTGAGGGGAAAGCCGCCGAACATCGAGGCATTGAAGGAGAGCACGACCGTCGCAAGGATCGGCGCGAACATGAAGACATAGACGCACACCGTGATCACGCCGGTCAGCCGCCAGGCCCATCTGCCTTCCCGATCGGGGTGTTCCGCTCTCATGCACTGAGACCCTTCATGATCTGCGACAGGCCCATATAGCGGCTGTAGCCGGCCGCGGCCGCGCCGAGCAGGACGAACAGGACGATGGAAAGCGTAGCGCCCATCGGCCAGTTGAGCTGCCCCATGATGGTATCGTAGATCAGGTTGCCGAACAGCGCGTCGCGGCTTCCTCCGAGCAGCTGCGGCGTCACATAGGAGCCGGCCGCCAGCACGAAGCAGAGCAACAGCCCGGCGCCCAGCCCCGGCATCGACAGCGGCAGGGTCACTTCGCGAAATGCCTGTGCGCTGGTGCAGCCCATCGAGCGGGCGGCGGCGATCAGGGTGCGGTCGATGCTTTCCAGGCTGACATAGACGTTCAGGATCATGTAGGGCAGCAGAAAATGCAGCAGCCCCATGATGACGGCGCCCTCGGTGTAGAGCATCGGCAACGGCTCGTTGATGACCCCCAGCCTGATGAGCACGACGTTGATCAGGCCTTGTTCGCCGAGAATATGGATCCACGAGAATGTTCGGATGGTGAAGCTGATCCAGAACGGCACGATGAGCAGCAGCAACAGCAGCCATTTGTGCTTGAAGGTCGTGGCCCAGATGAAATAGGCGGGGAAATAGCCAAGGATCGCGCAGATCACTGCGGTGATGGCGCCGACGCGAACGGTCTTCCAAAGAAAACCGTGATAGTAGCTGTCGGTGAGGAATTCCTTCCAGTTGTCGAAGGTCAGCACCGCCGACTCCACTCCCGCGGTGACGAACGTGAAAAATGTATAGACCGTCATCATCGCGATCGGCAGCAGCAGAAGCAGGGTAAGCAGCAAAAGCACAGGCGCGACAAGGACCCAGGCCAGCCGCTGATCGTATAATTTCCACCCTTTGGTCACGACCCGTCCAACCAGTTTATGTGTGCGAGCCGCCATCACCGGGCTCGGCTGCGGACTAGATTGGGCGATCAGCGTTCAGGTGTCCACTCTGCATATGGCTCCTGCACGAATTCTGTGCAGGGCCACCGCGCGACCATCGCTCTGCTGGATTCAACAAAATGCTCGGGGTTCTGCCTGCACGTTGATTAAATCAGATATCCCGATATACAGGATAATTTCGGATATAAATTTGCGTGGGCCGGGCAATTTCATGAGTCGCAATTTTCTGGTGATCGAACCTGAGGAAGGCATTGCCGTGCTCAAGGGGCTTGCCTCCTCGACGCGTATCTCGATGCTGAAACTGCTGCATGAGAAAGGGCCGATGAATGTTAACGAAATCGCCGCCGTGCTGTCGCTGCCGCAGTCGACCGTCTCGACCAATATCCAGGTGCTAGAGGATGCGGGGCTGATCCGCACCGAGAACCAGAAAGCGAAGAAAGGCAGTCAGAAAATCTGTTATCCGACGGCCGAAGAAGTGCTCGTCGTGTTCAAGAGCGAATATCGTGCGGTCAAGAACGACGCGATCGAAGTGTCGATGCCGATCGGGCTTTACACCGGCTTCGAGGTTACCGCGCCCTGCGGCCTTTGTTCGCCGGACGGCATCATCGGCCTGCTCGATGTACCGAACACCTTCCTCGATCCGGACCGCATGAAGGCCGGGCTGCTGTGGTTCACGCGCGGCTTTGTCGAATACCAGTTCCCTAACAATGCCAAGCTCGCCAATACCGAGATCACCGAACTCGAAGTGGCGATTGAGCTGTCCTCGGAAGTGCCGGGCACCAGCGCCGATTGGCCCTCTGACATCACCCTGACGATCAATGGAGTCGATGTCGGCACCTGGACGTCACCGGGAGATTTCGGCGACAAGCGCGGCGTCTTCACGCCTTCCTGGTGGAAGCTCAAGGGCTCGCAATACGGCAAGCTGAAGAACTGGCGAATTGCCACTGACGGCGCCTATGTCGACGGCGTCAGGATTTCCGAAACCGGCCTCGTTGCACTCGATCTGAAGAGCCATCATTCAATCCGTATTCGTATCGGCGTTAAGGACGACGCCAAACGCCCCGGCGGGATCAACATTTTCGGCAAGGGCTTTGGAAATTACGATCAGGATATCCTGCTCAGGATCAAAACCGGTTGATATCATCAAACCGGGTTTGAAAAATAGTGCAGCAATTTCAAATGACTGACTTTTTACTGAGCCAAAGCCTTCGTCTAATTGTCCTACTTTTGGCAATTTTGGCTTGACGAACAGCTGCCAATTCACCTTTGATATCGGGCAAGATGATTTAAATCATCATTTGTGATATCGATGGGAGGAATGCATGAAGGCAGCCGTTACGGCACATCCGCACTATGTTGTCTCGGAAATCGATCCGAGGCTCTACGGATCCTTCATCGAGCATCTCGGGCGGGCAGTTTATACCGGCATCTACGAGCCAGGCCATCCGACGGCGGATGCCAATGGCATGCGTCAGGACGTCATCGATCTCGTCAGGGAACTAAATGTTCCGATCGTCCGCTATCCCGGCGGCAATTTCGTCTCCGCCTACAATTGGGAAGACGGCATCGGCCCCAAGGAGGAGCGCCCGGTGCGGCTCGACCTCGCCTGGCACACGTCGGAAAGCAACGAAGTCGGGCTGCATGAATTTGCCGATTGGTGCACCTCCGCCAACACCGAGATGATGCTTGCCGTCAATCTCGGCTCGCGCGGCCTCGACGAAGCACGCAACCTTCTGGAGTACGCCAACCATCCCGGCGGCAGTAAATGGAGCGACAAGCGCATCGCCAACGGCCGCAAGGAGCCCTTCGACGTCAAGCTCTGGTGCCTCGGCAACGAAATGGACGGTCCTTGGCAGATCGGCCACAAGACCGCGGACGAGTATGGCCGGCTGGCGCATGAGACGGCCAAGGCCATGCGCGCCTTCTCCAAGTCGCTCGAGCTCGTGATCTGCGGCTCTTCGAATGCCAAGATGCCGACCTACCCTGAATGGGAAGCGACCGTTCTCGACCATACCTACAACGAAGTCGACCACATCTCGCTGCACATGTATTTTGACAACGAAGCCAACGACGCTCCGAACTATCTCGCCATGAGCGAAAAGCTCGACGACTACATTGTCTCGGTCGCCGGCGTCATCGACTATATCAAGGCCAAGAAGCGCTCCAACAAGCAGGTCTACATCTCATTCGACGAATGGAACGTCTGGTACCATTCCAAGGAGCAGGACAAGAAAATACTCGGCGGCAGCGACGGTTGGCCCTTTGCTCCGCCGTTGCTCGAAGACATCTACAATTTCGAGGATGTGCTGCAGGTCGGCCTGATCCTCAACACCTTCATCCGCCGTTCCGATGTCGTCAAGATCGCCTGCCTGGCGCAACTGGTCAACGTCATTGCGCCGATCATGACCGTTCCGAATGGCCCGGCATGGCGCCAGACGATTTTTTACCCCTATCTGTTTGCTTCTACCTACGGCCGCGGCAATGCGCTGGATCTCAAGGTGGAAAGCCCGACCTACAAATCCACCGTTGCGGGCGACGTCGCCTATGTCGATGTCGCCGGTGTGCACGACAGGCAAACCGGCCACGTCACCTTCTTTGCCGTCAACCGCCATTCGAGCGAGGCAATCGAAACAGTGGTCGACTTCACCGGCTTCGGCGCAGCGGAGATCGTCGATCACCAAGTGATGGCACACGCCGATCTGAAAGCCGTCAATTCGGCCGAAAACCCAAGCAAAGTCGGCCCCAGGAAGGGTGAGGGCGCCTCGGTCATCGGCGGCAAGCTGAGCCTGTCGCTGCCGGCCTATTCCTACCAAGTCATACGCCTGAGGCTCTGACTTCGGGGCGGATCATCGAGAAAGCGCAAACGCTGAGGAGGAGCGTCAACGTGACGGCCGATATCGAGATCAGGAATGTGAGCAAGCAGTTCGGTGCCATGACGGTGCTGGATCATCTGTCGCTCTCCATAAGGGCACGCGAATTCATCGTGTTTCTGGGGCCGTCCGGTTGCGGAAAATCGACGCTTCTTCGAATGATTGCCGGTCTCGAAGCTGTCGATAGCGGCGAGATTGCCATCAACAATGAGCGCATCGATCATCTGCCGCCGGGCAAGCGCGGCATTGCCATGGTGTTCCAGTCCTATGCGCTTTATCCGCACATGACGGTGCGCGACAACATGGCCTTCGGACTTGCGAATATCGGCGTACCAGGCAAGGTCATCGAGGCGCGCATCAACGAAGCCGCCCGCATCCTCGAAATGCCGCATTTGCTCGATCGCAAGCCGGGCCAGCTCTCCGGCGGTCAGCGCCAGCGCGTCGCCATCGGCCGTGCGATCGTCAAGGAGCCGAAGGCCTTCCTGTTCGACGAGCCGCTCTCCAATCTCGATGCGGCGTTGCGCACCCGCACCCGCATCGAACTTGCCCAGCTTCACCAGCGCCTGCAGTCGACAATGATCTTCGTCACCCACGATCAGGTCGAGGCAATGACGCTCGCCGACCGCATCGTCGTCATGAACAATCGCAAGATCGATCAGATCGGCACTCCGATGGAGATCTACGAGCGCCCGGCGACCAAATTCGTCGCCGGTTTCGTCGGTGCGCCGGCAATGAACTTTGTCGACGCGACGCTCGACAAATCCGGAGAGAACGTCACGGCCAGGTTTGCGGACGGCATATCGGTGCAGACCGAGATCGCCTCCAGCCAATTGACCGATGGCAAGTACACCTTCGGCATCCGTTCGGAAGACGTCCGCATCGTTGCCGCCGGACAGGGCAATGCCGACGGCGTGGTCGATGTGCTCGAGCGGCTCGGCGAACGCACCCTGATCTACGCGCGGCTGGGCGATGGCCAGCAGATCGTCGGCTCGGATGCCGGTAACAGCCGCGTCGCCGTCGGCGACCGGATCGGGCTCGCCTTCGACGGCCAGAAATCGCATCTGTTCAACGAGACCGGCCGCGCCTGGCACGCGAGGGAGGCCTGACATGGTTGACCGGCTGGCGATGACCCCGACCGCGACGCTCGCCGCCGGCGTCAGAGCCCCGACCGCCGACATCTATGCGCCGCAATGGCGAAACTTCATTTTCGTTGCGCCATTCTTGTTTTTCTTCACGACGCTGCTGCTCTTCCCGCTGCTCTGGGGGATGTGGCTGAGTTTCCACAAGGCCGACACGTTCTCGTCCGGAAATTTTGTCGGTTTCGGCAATTACGTCAGGCTGTATCACGATAAGGTCTTCCTTCAATCGATCTGGAACACCTTCTACTTCGTGCTGCTGACGGTGCCGACGCTGGCGCTGATCGGCCTTTTTCTGGCGCTTTGCCTCAATCGCCGCACGCGCACTGCCGCGGTGCTGCGGACCCTGTTCTTTTCCTCCTCGGTGCTGTCGGTCACCATCGTCACGCTGATCTGGCGCATCGTTTTCATTCCGAATGTCGGCCTGTTATCGACGATCTACGGATGGTTCGGCGCAACTGCCCCGGCTTTCATTTCCGATCCCAACCTTGCGATGGTCGGCATCGCCATTGCCACCATCTGGTGGTGCATCGGCCTGCCGATGATGCTCTTTCTCTCGGCGCTCCAGCAGATTCCGCAGGATATTTACGAAGCGGCAGCCCTGGACAATGCCAATCGCTGGCAGACGTTACGCTCGATCACGCTGCCGTCGATCAAACGGACCTTCATCCTGGTGATCATTATCCAGATCGTGCTGCAATTCCAGCTGTTCGGCCAGGCCTGGCTGATGACGCGCGGCGGCCCGAACAACCTGACCAAACCGCTCGTGCTCTACATCTACGACACCGCATTCCGTCGCTGGGATCTCGGCTTGGGTGCCGCGGCATCGGAAATCCTGTTCATCCTCATCCTGATCGCGGCCATGGCCCAGTACCTGGTCACACGCAGCAGGGGAGACCAGGCATGAGCGCCCCAGCAGTTTCCATCAAGGGACGGGCATTTGGCGACCATTTGTTGCTGGCCCTCGTCATCCTGCTTTCGATCGTCATGATCGCGCCGGTTCTGTGGGTCATCGGCCTGTCGCTCAAGGACAATGCAGAGCTGATGGCCGATCCGAATTCGGTGTTCCACGCGCCCTATACACTGAAGAACTACATCAACACCGTCGGCACTTCGTCGGTGTTCATCTGGGTGCGCAACAGCATCATCGTCTCGGGCGGATTGACGCTCGGCACGTTGATCCTGTCGTCGCTCGCCGGCTACGGCTTTGCACGGCTGAATTTCCCCGGCCGGGACGTGCTGTTCGTGATCGTGCTGTTCGGCCTGGCGGTCCCGGAACAGGCAGTGCTTGTCGCCCGCCACCAGATATTCAGCATGCTGAAGTTCCACAACACCTATCAAGGGCTCATTCTGCCAGGCCTTTCGGCTCCGTTCGGCGTCTTCCTGATGACCCAATATTTCAAGGCCATCCCGAAGGAGCTGGACGAAGCCGCCATGCTGGACAATGCCGGCCGCTTCAGGATTTTCTGGAAGGTGCTTCTGCCGCTCACGCTGCCCGCACAGGCGACGCTCGGCATCTTCACCTTTCTCGGCGCGTGGAACGATTACTTCTGGCCGCTGATTTCGGCAACGAAGAAGGACATGTTCACGCTGACGGTCGGCATGGCCTCGACACAGACCAATTTCGCCCAGTCCGAAGGCATCGGCTTCCTGATGGCGCAGGCGGTGTTCGCCGGTGCACCAATCCTGATCGTCTACCTGTTTTTCCAGAAATACATCGTCACGGCGGTCTCCGGCGCTGCGGTGAGATAACGAAAATTACCGGCCGGGGAATGCGCAGCGATTGAAGTACGAAGGCCAATCCAGGGTGGAGTGGCGGAAACTCAGTAGGAGGAACTGATATGAAACTGAAGAAAATACTGTTTGCCGCAGTCTCTGTGGGCGCAATGATGCTTGCAAGTCCAAGCTTTGCGGCGACGGAACTGAGTGTGCAGCGCTTTTTCGGCGCCTGCGATGCCGATTTCGGCACCAACACCGATCCCACCAAGGCCGTTGGCGAATGCGGCATCATCACCTCGCTGATCAACAAGTTCAACGCCGACAATCCCGATGTCCACGTCAACGTCACCACGGTGGAATGGCCGGGTTATGATCAGCTGACCGCGCAGTTCGCTTCAGGCGACGCTCCGGACATCGTCACGATCCATGAATCCGTATTGTCGGATTATCAGTCGAAGGGCCTGTTGATGCCGCTCGACGATCTCTTGAAGTCGGTCGGCGTGACACCCGACGCCTTCACCGACGCGGCGCGCAATGGCGCCACCAAAGACGGCAAGATCTATGGCCTGCCGATCGACAGCTGGACGATGCTCTATCACGTCAACATGGATCTGTTCAAACAAGCCGGCCTCGTCAATGCCGACGGTACGCCGATCTTTCCAAAGTCGCCCGAGGAACTGCTCGCCCAGGCCGAACAGTTCAAGCAGAAAACCGGCAAGCCTTACTTCGTCCAGAACCTGACCAATGAGACTGCACTCTACACACGCAATCTCTACACCTATCTTTTCCAGCAGGGTTCCGATTTCTTTGCCGATCCGAAGCATGTGAAGTTGAATACGCCGGAAGCCAAGAAGGTCGTCGAGATGTACAAGGCGATCTTCGAGAAGGGCTACACCACCAAGGACCTCGATTATGGCGGCTCGATCAACGCCTTCCTTGCCGGCGAGGGTGGCGTCCACCTTAACGGCACCTGGGTGGTCGGCGACTACAACGCCCAGTCCGAAACCAAGGGTACGGCGCTCAACAAGGGCGGTTATGCGGTCTATCCATATCCGCAGCTGTTTGGCGGCGCCCATGCGCAATATGCCGACGGCCACACCTGGGCCGTGTCGCAGAAAGACCGCACACCTGAACAGACCGCGGCCATCGGCAAATTCCTGAAGTTCTTCGCCGACAACGACTTTGAGTGGTCGCGCACCGGTCACCTGCCGGCCTATAAGGCCGTCATCACCTCGGACGCCTTCAAGGCCCTGCCGCATCGCAACACGATCTCTGCGGTCGCCGATCTCGGCAAGCCGCTGCCGTCCGCCGTACAGCGCCAGTTTGCGATCCAGGACATTATCGGCGAAGAGATGAGTGCCGCAATCAGTGGCCAGAAGGACGTCGACACTGCCCTTGCCGACATGGAAAGCCGCGTCAACGAATTGCTCGCCAACATTTGACGGCAGGTCCGTCGAGAACTCAATTTGCGCCCCGCGGCTGGATCCAGTCGCGGGGCTTCTCTACCAAATGCAAACGGCATGGCTTCTGACCCAAACCGTGCGCGAGTCTCCAGCGAGGGCCAGGATCAAACGCGATCAAATGTGGCACCGCGAGATAAGGCCCATCGCGCCCACATGAGCAGCCGATGCAAGGCTTGGCTGTGAGGTTCTGCTAGAACGCGGCGGCCATGGGCATTGCGACTTTGTTGGGGATCTGGATGTCGATCTCCAGCCTCGACGTCGTTTCGCCGTGATCCATGCTCACCTGCAGGAAATCCTGGTCGACCTGAACATGCCTGGCGATTACAGCCATGATCTCCTCGCGCAACACGGAGACGAGATCGGGCTGGTTGCGGTTGCGGCGCTCGTAAGCCAACAGCAGTTGCAAGCGCTCGCGCGCCACCGGCGCGCTGCCGCGGCGCTTGAAGATGTCGAGCAGGTTCATGCTGCCCTCCTTCCCAACAGCCGGTCGAGGAGGCCCCTCCGCTCGAAAGGCAAGATGACCGGCAGGTCCTCGCCCTCAAGTCTTCTTGCTGCGTCGATATAGGCGCGTGCAGCGGGGTTCGTGTTTTCGCTGAGCGTAACCGGCGCGCCCACATTGGATGCGCGCAGCACATCCTGGCTCTCGGGAATTATTCCCAGCAAGGGCGTGGACAGGATCTCGAGAACGTCATCGATACTGAGCATCTCGCCGCGGGCAGCGCGCGCAGCATCGTAGCGCGTGACGAGGACGTGTTTGGCGATCGATTCACCCTGTTCGGCTTTCATCGTCCTGGAGTCGAGCAGGCCGATGATGCGATCGGAATCGCGGACCGAACTCACTTCCGGATTGGTCACGATAACCGCCTCGTCGGCAAAGCGCATGGCAAGTTGCGCGCCCCGCTCTATGCCGGCCGGACTGTCGCAGAAGACGTAGTCGAAAACCGAGCGCAGCTTGTCGATTACGTCGGCGACGCCTTCCTCGGTGAGAGCATCCTTGTCGCGCGTTTGCGAAGCCGGCAGCAGGAACAGCGTGTCGAGCCGCTTGTCACGGATCAGCGCCTGCGAAAGCTTGGCGGTTCCCTGAATGACGTTGACGATATCGAAAACGACGCGCCGCTCGGCGCCCATGATCAGATCGAGATTGCGCAGGCCAACGTCGAAATCGACGAGGGCCACCCGCTTGCCGGTTTTCGCGACCGCGGCGCCGAGAGCGGCCGTCGAGGTCGTCTTGCCGACACCCCCTTTGCCGGATGTGACAACCACTACCTTGCCCATATTTGTGCCTCCAATGTTTTGTTAATTGAGCGGTGCGACGCAAAGTGCGCCGTCCTCGAGAAAAGCCTGGACCGGCCTTCCTCGCGAGGAGGCGTCCATCTCCTCGGCGGTGCGGTACCAGCCGTCCACCGCCAGAAGTTCGGCTTCGTTTTTCCGGCAAAAGATACGAGCCGCGGAATTTCCTGTTGCGCCGGCGAACGCACGTCCACGCAGCGTGCCGTAGACGTGGATCGACCCCCCGGCGATGATTTCGGAACCGGAACTGACGGAGCCGACAATGACCACATCGCCATCGGGGTGAAAGACCGACTGGCCGGAGCGGATCGGCGCCTTGATCATCAGCGAGTTCGGCGCCTCCGGCTCTTCGGTCTTGAACTCTGAGGCAACCTTCGGGTCCGGCTGCACGTAAATCGCGTCAGCGGTGGCTTCCTTGGCGCCAACGAGGAGCGGCGGCAGATCGGCATCAAGAGCAATGTTGCCATCGGCTTCGATCGCGTAGACACGGATCCCGCGCGCCGCGAGCTGTGAGACCAGATCTTCGATCTCGCCCACCTCCGGCTTCAGCATATTCAGGTCGAGCACGACCGGGCGGCCGGCAAAAAAGCCGGGAGAGTTTTCGGTCCAGTGATCCAGGCTTTGCAGCCATTCCCCCAACGGGGCCTCAGGGGTGAGGGTGAAGGCTACAAACGAGCGTGCTCGAAAGCGTATGGACTTGTTTTGGATGGGAGCGACGCAGGTCACAGAGGCGAGTCCTTACTGATTGGTTAAGGCTAGCCCGGCATGGTTAACGAAAAGTTAATGGCGGCTTCCCGAGGCTTCCATTCTTGCTGTTTCGGAGCAGCGACGGTCGATCTGATTGGGCCCTGGATACCCTCGCCGTTGCCGAAGGCCGGCCGATGAGCGAAAACGACGCGCTAACACGGTGCGGAGGTGCCAATTCGATCTCCGCACCGCAATTGCCACGCAATTTTTATTTACCCATCATCTGCTTGGCGTTTTCCGGCGTGATCGCCGTCGTTGCCACGGTGACCGTCGGCTCGACGGATGTGGCGCAATCGAGAAGAACCGACTTTGCCATATCGATCGCCTCCTTGGCGCCCGTCGGATAAGTGAAGGTTGCAGCCCATTCGCCTTCAGCAACGGCCCGGATGCCGCCGGCAGGACCTGGCAGGCCGTCGGTGCCGATGATCTTGATCTGCCCTTCCTTGCCGGCGCCCTTGGCGGCAAGCCGCGCTCCGGCGGCCATCATGTCGTTGCTCGCGTAGACCATTTTGATATCGGGATTGGCCTGCAGCATGGCGGCAAACGCCGTCTGTGCCTTGTCCGGCAGCCAGTCCGCTGCCTGCTCGGCGACGACCTTGATCTTGTCGTTCTTCTTGACGCCGTCCTTGAAGCCGTTGAGCCGTTCCACGGCAGGGGTCGAACTGGGCAGCCCTTCCAGAACGGCAACTTCACCGCCGTCAGGAAGCAGTTTCGTGGCGGTGTATTTGCCGGCTTCGAAGGCGATCTTGTAATTGTCGCCGCCAATAAAGGCCGTGTAGTCCTTGCCCGGATCGCCGACCGTCTTGCGGTCGAGCTCGATGACGGGGATGCCGGCCTCCATGGCCCGCTTCACCGCCGGCGTCAGCGGCGATGCTTCGAAGGGCGATATCAGCAGCAGGTCGACCTTCTGGGTGATGAAATTGTCGACCTGCGAGGTCTGGGTGTTCACGCTGCCGGCGCCATCGGCGATCTGCAAGGTGAACTGGGGCACTGCCTTGGCGGCGGCGGTGAGTTCGTCATTGACGTGCTGGCGATACGGCTCGGCATTGTTGGCCTGAGAAAAGCCGACCACGAATTCGCCGGTCTTGGAGCATGCCTTGACCAACGGGTCCGCAGCTTGAGCCCCTCCAGCGGCTGCGAGAAAGGTCCCGGCAAGCAGACACGTTTGCCAGGCCCTTTGTCTGCTATTGCGTGTGCTCCTGATAACCATGGTTGTTTCCTTCCTGTCGATGCCCTTGGCTCGACTGTTGGTTTGCTGAGCTTCACTCTCCCGACGCAGGGTAAGTTGGGCGTCCGGAGTCTTCCAATGTCGCCCACTTAACGGACCAGACCTTCGCGGCGACGGACGAGGGACTGAAGAACTGCCGCCAGGATGATGATCGCGGCTGTCGCGAGCAATTGCAGGGCGGGCGTGATGTTGTTGAGCTGCAGGACGTTGGCGAGCGCGCCGAGCATGATCGTGCCGGCGACCGTGCCGATCATCGATCCGGCTCCGCCGAACAGGCTGGTGCCGCCGATGACGACCGCGGCGATGGCGGTAAGTTCGTAACCGGCGCCATCATTGGCACTGCCGAAGTTGAACTGCCCTGCATGGACGATGCCGGCGAGAGCGGCCGCAAAGCCGGTGATCGCATAGACGGTGATCTTGACGGCGGACACGGGAACGCCCGAGAGGCGCGCCGCCCGCTCATTGCCGCCGACGGCAAAGACATAGCGGCCAAAGCGGGTGGTGTTGAGAACCACGGTGGCGATCGCCGCAAAAGCGATGAAGACGATGGTCGCCACCGGCACCACATTGTTGAACAGGCGCTCGCCCAGAATGGCAAACACAGCCGGGGCAAGCCCGGGTCCGTCGCCATAGGAGATGTTGATGTATTCGTTGCCCGAGACGACCAAGGCCAGACCGCGCGCGGCCTGAAGGCCCGCGAGGGTCACGATGAAGGGCTCGAGGCGGAAGCGCGTCGAGATCGAGCCCTGAACGGCACCGAAGACCACACCGGCAAGAAGCACGGCAAGGATCGTCGGCACGAGGCCAACGCCGCCATTGATCATCATCGTGGCCGTAACGACACTGGCCAGGCCAAGCAAAGCGCCAACCGAGAGGTCGATGCCCGCAGTGATGATGACGAAAGTCATGCCGATCGCGATGATGCCGGTCTCGGACACGGCGCGTACGATGTTGGCGATGTTGTCCGGGGCGATGAACAGTATCTGTCCGTGCCGGCGCGGCGAGAAGATGATGCCGCCGATCACAACGACCACCAAGCCGATCAGGCTCTGGAACCGAACGATGAGTGCAAGCGGATCGCGCCGCTTCTGAGCTGTCTTGCCGCTCGGCAGGTCGGTATCTGCCGTGCTGGTGTCGAACATCAGGAGGCCTTTCCGGTTGCGGCGGCAAGCACCGTGTGTTCATCGACGCCGCTTTTGAATTCCGCCACGTTGCACCCCTCCCGAAGAACCACAATGCGATCGCACAGGCCAATCAGCTCAGGCATTTCGCTCGAGGCGACGAGTATGCCGAGGCCTTGCGATGCCAGATCGCGAAGCCTGGCATAGATTTCCGCCTTGGCGCCGACGTCGACGCCACGGGTCGGTTCATCCAGCAATAGCAGCCGCGGATTGCCGAGGATCTCCTTGGCAAGCACCACTTTCTGCTGGTTGCCACCCGACAGCGCGCCGACCGGGATGGCGGCATTGCGCGGTCGTATGTCGAATTGGCCGAACGAGCGCGCCACCGCGGCTGCTTCGCGTGCCATCGACATGAAGCCACGCGGCGAGATCCGTCGCAGCACTGACATGATCAGGTTGCGGCCGACGGCTGTGCGCAGCATCAGCCCGCTTCCTCGCCTGTCGTCGGTGACGAAGGCGACGCCGGCCCTGCGCGCAGCTCTGATGGACTCGAGGCGCACGGGGCGATCGTCGACCTCGACGGTGCCGGCCCAACGGCCGGCCAGGCCGGTGCCGTAGAGCGCGCTGAGCAACTCGGTACGGCCGGCACCCATGACGCCCGCCAGCCCGACAATTTCGCCCTCATGTACATCGAGCGAAACCTTTTGGGGAACCTGCCAGCCGGCGCTCGCTCGAACGGGATGGAAACGGGCGTCCTTGAGATGAAGGAGCCGGCGACCTGCCGCGCGTGTGCGTTTCGGGTAAAGTTCCTCCAGGGGCCGGCCGACGAGAAGGCTGACCAGTTCGGCCTGCGGTGCGTCTGGGGCTGTCGTCCCGGCCACCCGGCCGTCGCGCATCACCGTTACCCGGTCCGCGACTTTGGGAACCTCCTCAAGCCGATGCGAGATGTAGACGATGCCCACGCCGGTGGCGCTGAGCTTGCGCATGATGGTGAAGAGCCTGTCCACCTCGCTGACCGTCAGGGCCGCCGTCGGCTCGTCCATGATCAGGACACGCGATGCATAGGACAGAGCCTTGACGATTGCCACGACCTGACGATGCCCGATCGACAGTTCGCCGACGGGCCGTTCGACATCGATGTCCAACTCGATGGCGGTCAGCCGGGTGCGGGCTTCTTCGCGCATGCTTGCAACATCGAGAAAACCGCCGGGGTTGACCAACTCGCGGCCGAGGAAAAGATTGGCCGCAACATCGAGGCCAGGCACGAGATCGAGTTCCTGGAAGATCGTGGCGATGCCGGCGGCCTGGGCTTCGCGCGGATTGGCAAAATGCACTGGTGCGCCATCGATCGTGACCGTTCCTTCGTCAGGGGCGTGCACACCGGATAGGATGTTCATCAGTGTCGACTTGCCGGCGCCGTTCTCGCCCAGCAGCGCATGGATCTCGCCCGCCCGCAGTTCGAAATCGACGCCGCGCAAAGCATGAACACCACCGAAGCGTTTGACGACGCCATTCATGGTCAGGAGTGGCGAAGTCATGCCGGTCTCCCGCAGGATGCGCGCAGGCGCAGCGTCGGCTCAAGGCGAACCGTGCGTCGCTGGCCATCCGGAAGTCCAATCCGCTCAATCAGCAACGCGGCTGCCTGCCTGCCCAAATCGTCGCAGGGTTGTTCGACCAGCGTCAGTCGCGGCTCGAAGTAGTCGGCCCATTCGAAATCGTCGAAGCCGACCAGCGATATGTCCTTGGGGACAGCGAGCCCTCGCTCACGGACAGCGCGCATCACGCCGATCGTCGACAGATTGTTGCCGGTCACCAGGGCAGTCGGCGGCAGCGGCAGCGACAGCAGGGCATGGGCGGCGGCGCTCGCACTGGCGGTGGTCGCGTTTCCCGTCACGACGTAGTCTGGCACAAACTCCAGGCCGTTGGCCGCCAGTGCGGCGCGAAATCCATCGATGCGCTCCAACGTGGTGGCAAATCCCCGCTGTCCGGCAACGAAACCGATGTGGCGATGCCCGAAGGACACGACGTGATCGATCAGCGCGCGGATGGCCTTGAAATTCTCGACACCGACCTGATCAAAGCGATCGTCGGGCAGTCGGTCGATCAAGACGCAGGGCAGGGACCGTTCCGAGAGATATCGCAATACGGCTTGCGGCGCGGCAGAGGGCGCCAGGATGATCCCGTCGACGCGCCGCTGGTGCAGTGCCTGGACGACAGCCAGCTCCTTGTCCGGATCATCCTGCGTATCCGACAGGAACACCATGAGCCCAAGGCGCGCACACTCGGTCTCGACGGCGCAGATGATGTCGCTGAAATAGGGATTTGAAATCGCCGAAATCGCCAGGCCGACGCTGCTCGTCGAGGCTCGCTTCAGCGAGCGCGCGACATTGTTGGGCAGATAGCCGAGAGCAGCGATCGCCTCACTCACCGATCGGGCGGTGGCCGGGGAGACATAGCGGGTTCGATTGACGACGTGCGAAACGGTCGACACCGACACGCCTGCCCTGCGAGCGACCTCAACGATCGTCGTCATCGCGGAGCTGTCGTCCTCGACGTGGTGACGGGCAAGCGCACGCACGCTCCTCCTCGAAATCTTGCGTTTCCCAGTCTCACAATCTTTGAATCCGCCTGGGGCGGCCGTTGTGACTTTCCCAAAGCTAGTGCCATCGAAACGTTTGCGCAACCGGTTTTCTGTCTTGAGATGACTCGCTTGCCGCCGAAATCAGCCAGGACTTCCGTGCCGGCCATCGGCTGCGCCTGGACATCTCCTCGAGCAATTTTCCGAAGGTCGGTGTCATCCGAATACCAGCGCGCCGACCTGGACGGTAACCGACAGCGGGTGCGCAAAAGGCTTTTCTTGAAAGAGCACGGCCGTTGCGGCTGATCGTCGAGAGATTCGCATAAATGAAAGCGCGACCACTCCGATCACATGCCACCGCGATCTGCTGGCCGTGCGCGACAATTAGAGCAAGGCTTTGTACCGATCGCCGATCTTGTCGACTGTGAAATCCGCCGCCCTGCTTTTCAGGACGGCAGCAGGGGTGGGGTGGTCCAGCATTTCGGTCATCGCCTTCGCCAGGGCTGCGGCGTCTCCAACCGGGACCAGCGCACCGAAACGGCCGTCACCGAGAATCTCGCGCGGTCCATGCGGCGCATCGGTGGAGATTACGGGGACACCGGCAGCCATCGCCTCGACCAACACATTGCCAAAGCCTTCGCTGGTGGATGTAAGGACGAACAGATCGGCTGCGGCATAACAGGCTGCAGGATCGTTGACGTAGCCGGCAAAGAGCACGTCCGCGCCTATGCCGGTCTCTTCGGCATAGGCGTACAATTCGGCAGCCAGCGGGCCTTCGCCGAAGATGACAAGCCGGGCAGGGCGGCCGGCGCGCACGGCAGCGAAGGCCCGCAGCAAAGTCCGGTGATCCTTGACCGGCACCAGGCGCCCGGCGGTGGCGATGACCGGGCCATCGCCCATCGCTGCCAATTTTGCCTGCCAGGCATAGGAATTCCCCTGCGGTGCTTCAGCCGGCGGCAGCGGGTTGTTGATGACCACGACCTTGGACTTGGGAAAGCCGCGGGTGACAATGTCACGGCCGACACCCACCGAAACGGCGATGGCTTTGGTCGCGCGCGCTGCAACCAGCGCGGAAAGCCAGATCGCCATCCTCGCGCCGAGGCCGCTGGCAGGCAGCGAGGCAGCGGCGTGGAAGCTTGGAAAGAATTTTGCTCGGCTTCTGGCCAACATAAGCGCCAGCGCCATCACCAGATTGGCGAATTCCGGGGCGCTATAGACCGCATCGGGATCAAGGCGGCGGAACAAATTTGCGCTTCGCACGATGCCTTTCAGCGTCGCCGACTTGGCGTAACCCTCGCCGCGCAAGGGAAGGCCGAAGTCGACCAGATGCACGGCAGCGGAGCGCAGCGCGGCGTTAGGCCCTTCCGCGTTCCAGGTAAAAAGCGTGACCTCGTGGCCACGCGACGCCAGTTCATTTGCCATCAGGACGAATACACGCTCGGCGCCGCCGCCCCTCAGGCTGGCAATGTGGAAAACGATGCGCTTCGCCATGCCCCGCTTCAGGCTCGGCTGGCGGCAAGACCTGATCGGTTCGGCGGCCGGCGCATGTCGCGGACGATGCCCATGCCAATGGCCAGCAGCATGCCCAGGGCAAAGCCTGCGAACGCTCCCACGCCTGCCACCAGGGGAGTGCGCGGGGGCCATGAGCGCCCTGGTGGCGGCACCGCGGTCGAAATCACCTGTACGTTTGTGGTGTCGATCTGCTCGCGCTCGCTGATTTGGCGCGCACGCGACAGGAAGCTCTCATAGACCGCTCTCTTCGAGGCGGCATCGCGTTCAAGCTCACGCAGGGCGACTTCGGACTCGCTGTCGGTGAAAACGTTGCCCTTCAGATCGTTCATCCTGACGTTGAGAGAAGCCAATGAAGCCTTGGCCTTGTCAAGGTTGGCCTTTGCCGTGCCGACGGTGCGCGAGAACTCCGCCCGGAGTTGCGAGTTGACGGTCTCGAGTTCCGTCCTGAGCCTGACAATCGTCGGGTGGCGCGGACCGAAGGTCATGGACTGTGAATCGATCTGCTGCCGCAGGCTGTTTGACCTGTCGCGCAGCGCCGCGAGCGCTTCCGAAACCGTGGGGTCGGGATTGGCCCCATTGATGCCGGATGCAATCAAGGCGTCGTAACTTGACTGCGCAGCGATGACGCGCGATTGCGCATCGACGATTTCGCCGTTGAGCTGCGTCATCGTCTGCGAACTGACGAGCTGGCCATTGCTGGAGGACAGGTTGTGGCTGCGCCTGTAGCTCTCGACCTTCTCTTCGGCAGCCTGCACGTCGCTCTTGAGTTGGCCAAGGCGGCTGTCGAGGGCAGCCGCGGCACGGCTGGCACCGGCAGCTTCGGCCTTGGCGAGTTCTTCCTGGAAGGTTTTGACTATGGCCTGCGAGATCAGGATCGCCTTGGCGGTGGTTTCCGCAGATACCGAGAGGGTTGTGACAAACGAGGTTGGGTCCGCGGTGGCGTCTACCCGGTCCGCTAGGTTCTTCAAGGCGACAAGCCTCGGGTCGGGCTTGCTGCCACTCGCCACAGCGCCAGACGGGGGTGTGCTCCGGTCTGGATCGAAAAACTCTGGATCGTGAGTCAGATTCAGTTCGTCCACCACACGGGAAAGCACGTTGCCCGAGGTCAAGATGCGCTGCTTGCTGCGCGTGCTGAGCAGCTGGCTATCGACCTGGCCCGGTTGCGAGTAGAGGTCGTTTTCCACAACCTGCAAATTGGAAGGGTTGATGAGTACCTCCGTCGTGACGGTGTAACGCTGCTTGCTCAGCAATGCATAGGCGCCGCCGACAATGCCGCCGATTACCGCCAGCATGCACGCCAGAGCGAGGCCGGCCCGCAGCCAGACGAACAGGCGTCGAAAATCGAGCTCGAGGAAATCGCCGATCTTGTCCAGGGTCACCGTCGCGACGGGCTCGGGTGGTTGCGGCGTCACAGGTGCGGAGTTGTGCGCCGCGGCTGGGCCATGCTGTTGCAACATTGCCCTGCGCCGCGCGTTGGCGATTCGCTCGAATGCACTGTTGTTGGAAGCCGTCGCGGAGATGGGGGGTGTGCCGGAACCGGCAGACATGGTGACAACCCTAGTTAAATCATTACGCTTGGCCTGCTCTACAGAAACATCGTTAACATCTTATTTTCCAAGTTGCCCCATTTTACCGCTCACGCTGTCCGTCCGGCGGACGTTGAAGGGATCTCGTTGCCCGGAATGCCGTTTGAATACCTTCACCTGGATGGGCCATGAGCTATCCCGCTGCCGCATCGGAACGATTGTTGTCCAGTCGAGCGCGCCGTCAGAACGCGCTGTCGCTGCTGTTTTTCCTATGCGCGGCCTTCGCGCTCCTGCTTCGCTTTACGGTGTCACCGCAGGTGATGAACATGGTCGTAAACTATACGGCCCAGGGGGGCTCGTTCTACGAGAAGCTGCATTTCGGCACCTACGCGATCTTCCTGGTGCTTGCCGTCGTTCTTTTCAGCCGACCGTTTCTGCTGCAGGGCGACGAAATTGGAATATTCAAAGCGTTGATCCGCTATTCGGTGCTGATGTTCGCGCTGGTGCCCTATCTGTTCGTCACCGGCCGTGCGGGCTCCTCCGGGTTCATCATCGATACTTATCTGGTGGCGGGCGCCGCAGGCCTGTTGATGCTGGCCTTGAACGCGGAAGTGCGGCGGGCGTTGGGCGACGTCGTGCTTGGAATGGTCATCCTTAGCGCTGTGCTCGGCACGATCGAGGCGGTGACTCAACATCGATTTATGCCTTACGGTCTCAACGAACTGCAGTTCAGGCCAATCGGCCTATCGGCGCACCCACTGGCACTAGGCGCGCTCTGCGCCACAGCCATCGGATTCGTGCCGCTGACGCGCTGGCGCATATGGGTGCGGGTGGCATCGATTCTCGTGTTGCTCGTCGGTTGTGCTGCGTCAGGTGCCCGCGCCGCCCTGATGCTCGCTGCCGGAGAAACCCTCATTCTGCTGCTGTTCGTGCCTTGGCCGCGCCTGACTCTCAAGCACCAGCGGCAGGCCAAGTCCGTCGTGCTGCTGTTCGCCCTGGTGGGCGGCGCAGTGCTGGTGGCCATACTGTTTTCGGGCGGGCTGCTGAATCGATTCGGCAACACGATCTTTGACGAGAATTTCATGGCGCGGGTGACGATCTACCAGATATTCGGACTTGTTAGCTGGAAAGACATCCTGTTTGGCATGAACGTCGACGACCTCCTGGCGATCGTCAACGAGAAGCTGCATCTGCCCTTCATCGAGAGCGCGCCGGTGGTCATCATCATGCTCTTCGGCTTGCCGATAGCCGTGCTCTTTATAGTGCTGGTATTCTGGTTCATTTTTCGGCTGCTGCGCGCGGCGCCGCTGCCGGCATGGATCGGCACCATGACATTCCTGCTTGCTGCGCTGTCGAACAACGCGCTCTCGTCAAAAGCGCCGGATATCACGACTATCGTGGTGTTGCTGCTTGCCTATAGAAACGTGCCGTATAGAAACCAGCCGAAGAGCACATCCTCGACCGCTGTCGCATCCGAGCCGAAACTGGATCGGCTTGGATAAGCGCAGGCTCCAGACGCGTCAGCCGGCGCTATCCACAACCTCGACATTGCCTGCGCGATTGAGCGTGTGAATGCCCGCCCGCGCCCATGCCGGCCCCGGATCGATTGGGCGGGGCGGTGCAAACAGGACATCGAAGTCGTCAAGCCGATCCAGCCGCATCAACCCCAGGCCGCCGCCATAGGCTCTAGACCCGTTTTGCACCGGCAGCAGCAAAGCGTCCCCCTGGCGGATGAAAGCGCCGCCCGGCCGAGTGGCCGAGTGGTCGACGGCGACCGGATTGAGCGCATGCGCGACCCAGGGCCCGCGAAGCGCCGGGGCAGAATAGACGGCCATCGTGTCCGACGCGCTGCCGTGACCGAACCGCTCCGTCCCCAACAGCCAAAAGCGACCGTCGGATTCGAGCAGCGTGGCGTCGTTGAAATCCCTGTCCGTCATCAGCACCGTGTCGCGTACCCAGCGATCCGGAAACTGCATGGCACGGTAGAGTACCACTTCGCGCGCCGCAGCACTTTCCGCGATCATGAAAATCTCGCCAGAGCGAGCGAACACCTGCGGATATGACAGGTGATGCGCTTCCTCCAGCACCACCCTCGGTACGCCGAAAGTGCCGTCGGTGCCAAGTTCGGCGACGGAAATCACCCCGCGGCCCGTGGCGTAGGGAAATTCCTCGACAAACAGAAAATGGCGGCCGTCGCGATCGAGAACGAATGGATCGGCGTAGAATCGCTGCCCGTCATCGGCAAGCACGGTGAACGGCTTACCGTCGAGTTGTCCGGTCTCGGCGACGCCTGGCCCGTCGATCAGCCGGTAGGCAACCTGCCAATAGAAGGGGCGCCGGCCGCGTCGCAGTTTTTGCACGGCGCGGTCGACCAGCCCCCTGCCGAAAAAAGGCAGATAGTGCCTGATAAAGCCGCCTTTCTTCAGGGTCGGCGCCGGGCTCTCGGCGATCGGCACAAGTTTGCCCGCGGAAAAGCGGGCGACACATTGGGCAACCAGGGAGATCGCCCCGGCGAGCAGGTCGTTGCTGCTGCGGGACAGCCAGAGCCGATCGCTGACCATCGGCCGCGCCCTGGCGACCGCAACGCCGTCGAGGCGGGTGGTGAGTTCGGGCGATTGCCCGCTCGCCAGCATCTCGGTCATGCCCGCGGCAAAGCTGCTGTGGCCACAAAATTCGAGCGTCAGGACCGGCGTGTCCCGTCGTGCGGCGGTAGCGGTGAGATCGATTATAAGGTCGGTGGGGCCGGTATCGCCGGACGGCAACGGCTCGGAACGGCTTGCCATTGAGGGACCGAAGCGCCGGCCCTCGAGCGCCAGCACATTATCCATCCCGCGTGCATTGGGTGCAGGCGCCGGCGCGCGGCAACTCGAAACCGCGTGTCCAGCCGCACTCAACCGCGCCAGAAGCTCGTTTTCCCAGCGCCGGGATGCGTCGGCGTGGCCGATGATTAAAATATTAGTCAATCCAATATATTCTTTTTCAAGACTATCACTATAGACTACTTGTCAGCCCAACCTTTCACAAGAGTTAACCCGGGAGAACACGGCCTTGGTTGTTAATCATATATTAAGAATTGAGATCACGAAGGCGTTTTCCGGCGCTATTATGGCTCTTGCGGGCAATAGTCGGCATGTCCCGAGGGCTGCAGGCGACCAGGATCAGCGATGAACGTCCTTTCACGTCCAAAACTGCCGTCGAGGCAGAAACTGCTGATCGTGTTCGGCACGAGGCCGGAGGCGCTCAAATGCTTTCCGGTGGCGCGTGCCGCTCTTGCTCATCCAGGTTTTATCACCGAAATATGCATCACCGCCCAGCATCGCGAGATGGTCGACCAGGTTGTCGAGCTGACCGGCCTGCCGGTGCATCACGACCTCGACATCATGCAACCCGGCCAGTCGCTGTTCGACGTGACCTCGCGCGTGCTCCTGGGCATGGCCGAGGTGCTGGACAAGGCGAAGCCCGATATCGTCATGGTACAGGGCGACACCACCACCGCGATGGCCGCGGCTCTGGCTGCGTTCTACAAGCGCATTCCGGTCGCTCATGTCGAGGCAGGATTGCGCAGCCACAACATCAACTCGCCGTTTCCTGAAGAACTGAACCGCAAGATTGCCGGCGACATCGCCACCTGGCATTTTGCGCCGACCGTTCAGGCGCGCGACAACCTCATCGCCGAAGGAAAAGCCGAAAGCACCATCTTCGTGACCGGTAACACGGTGATCGACACGCTGTTGCATTTTTCAGGCGCGATCGATGCCGACAGGCTGATGAACGCGAAGCTCGCCGCCCGCTTCCCCTTCCTCGACCCTTCCAAGAAAATGATCCTCGTCACCGGCCATCGCCGCGAGAATTTCGACGGCGGCATCCAGCGCATCTGTACGGCATTGAAGGGATTGGCGGCGCGCGGAGACGTGCAGATCGTCTACCCTGTCCATCCAAACCCCAATGTGCGCTCGGTGGTCAACGCAGAGCTGGAAGGCGTGCCGAATATCTATCTGGTCGAGCCGCAGGACTATCTGCCGTTTCTGTACCTGCAGAAGCAGAGCTATCTGGTGCTTACCGATAGCGGCGGCGTGCAGGAAGAAGCGCCTTCGCTCGGCAAGCCGGTGCTGGTGATGCGCGAAAATACCGAGCGACCCGAGGGGATCGTGGCCGGCACCGCCCGTCTCGTCGGCACCGATGTCGAGAAAATCCTGTTCAACGCCAATCGTCTGCTCGACGATCCGGCCGCCTATCGCGGCATGGCGGAACGACACAACCCATATGGCGATGGCCGGGCCAGTAACCGGATTGTTGAGGAACTGCTGCATCATGGCTGAAATCAAAACCGTTTCCGTAATCGGCATGGGCTATATCGGCCTGCCGACCTGTGCGATTTTCGCCAGCCGCGGGCTCGACGTCATTGGCGTCGATGTCAACGGAGCGGTGGTCGAGAAGGTCAACCGCGGCGAAATCCACATCGTCGAACCGGACCTCGATGGCTTGATCCAGAAGGTCGTGGCGAACGGCAAGCTCAAGGCCTACAGCACGCCGCAGCCGGCGGACGCCTATATCATCGCCGTGCCGACCCCGATGACCCACGACCATAAGCCGGACGTGACCTACGTGCTCGCGGCGGCACGAAGCATCGCCGCGGTGCTGAAGCGAGGAGACCTTGTGGTGTTGGAATCGACATCGCCGGTCGGCACGACACGCATTATGAACGGGCTGCTTGCCGAGTTGCGGCCCGATCTCAAATTTCCTGTCCTGCATGGCGAAGACGCCGATGTGCTGGTTGCCTATTCGCCCGAGCGCGTGCTGCCGGGAAAGGTGCTGACCGAGCTGATCAACAATGATCGTTCGATCGGCGGATTGTCCCGCAAATCGTCGGAACGGACCGCGGTACTCTATTCAACCTTCGTCACCGGCGACCTGTTCATGACGACGGCCGAAAGTGCTGAGCTGGTGAAACTGACCGAGAACGCGTTCCGCGACGTCAACATCGCCTTCGCCAACGAGCTTGCAGCGGTGTGCCAGGATCTGTCGCTCAATGTCTGGGAGGTGATCGATCTCGCCAACCGTCACCCCCGCGTGAACATCCTCCAGCCGAGCCCGGGCGTTGGCGGTCACTGCATTGCGGTCGATCCATATTTTATCATCGACGCCGCACCCAACAGCACACGGCTGATGGCTTCGGCACGCCGGATCAATTCCGAGCGGCCGATGTCGGTGGTCAGGGATATCGAGGCCTTGCTCGATCCCTCCCGCAAGCAGACGATCGCCTGTCTTGGCCTCAGCTTCAAAGCCAATATCGACGATTTGCGCGAGAGCCCGGCCGTCGAGGTGGTGAAGCTTCTGTCCGATATCCCCAATGTGAAGATCATTGCGGCTGAACCCAACACAAATGCGCTGCCGCATGAGCTCGAGGGCAGAGGCATCGTGTTCACCGACGCACTTTCGGCCATCGACAAGTGCGATATCGTCGTCCTCCTGGTCGACCATCGGCAGTTCAATCTGGTCGACCCCGAAGCGCTCAAGGACAAGAAGCTTGTCGATACAAGGGGTCTGTGGACCTGGCGCAAGGCACGCAAGCCCGACGCCCGTATCGAAGGCAAGAAACCAGAGGTCGCTCAAGTGGCGCTTGCAAGGGAGCAGGCTGCATGAACGTGCACGACGCGGCTTGGGCGCAGCATTCCCTGTTGGCATCACGGCGCCGGGAGTTCCTTGGCGCACCGATCCATGCGCTGACCATGGCCGAGACGCTGGCCATCGCCGACGAGGCGATGACCCTGCGGCGGCCGCTGCATCATGTGGTCGTGAATGTCGCCAAGCTGGTGACCATGCGCCAGAATGCCGAACTGCGCGAGGACGTTGCAGGGGCGGACGTGGTCAACGTCGACGGCATCGGCGTGCTTTGGGGCGCACGTCTGTGCGGCGTCGCGCTGCCCGAGAGGGTGGCGGGCGTCGACATCATGATCAATCTGCTGAGCCTCTGCGCGAAGCGTGGGTTCAGGCCCTATCTACTGGGGGCCGAACAGCACGTTCTCGAAGCGGTTAGAACGAGACTTGCCAAGGACCATCCGAGCCTGGTCATAGCGGGGATGCGCAACGGCTATTTCAAGCCGGAGGACGAGGCCGGGATCGTCGCGGCGATCAACGCCTCGGGCGCCGACTGCCTGTTGGTGGCCATGCCGACACCGCGCAAGGAGCGATTTCTCAAGCGCTACCGCGACGAACTCGCCCCAAGCTTCGTGATGGGCGTGGGCGGCAGTTTCGACGTCTATGGCGGCAAGGTTGCCCGTGCGCCGAGGCTGATACAAGCGGCCGGCCTGGAGTGGCTGTTCCGTGTCGTCCAGGAGCCGCGACGCTTGTGGCGCCGCTACTACGACACCAACACTGCCTATGCAGGGCTGCTCTGCCGGGAGTTCTGGGAGCGTCGCTGGCGCCGAAACGCCGGTTTATAGATTCGCCTACGGCGTGTTCCAGGTGCGCGGCGCCTAATGCCCGGAACGCTGGCTTCGACCCCCTTTCGAACTTAGACCACAGGCTTAGGATCGCGAAGGCTGTTCCACGCCGGAGCGCTTTCCAACGCCGTATATTTCCCCGTTGCGATCTCCTGGCATATTTTCATTAGTGCTCCGCCAGCCGCGCGCGCAAGTGAGCCGCCCACGCTTATCCGCCGTACACCGGCCTCGGCCATCTGCTCGAATGTGAGGCCGGAAACACCTTGGCCAAGGACATGATTCACTGGTGCACTGACAGAGCTGCAAATCTGCTCGAGGGACGCCAGGTCCGGGACGCCCGGCGCATACAGCACCTCAGCGCCAAGAGCTTCGAAGGCCTTCAGGCGGCGAATTGCCTCGTCGAGACCATATACGCCTTTACCCATCCCATCGGCGCGGGCGGTGAGTACGACGTCGTATTTTCGAGCAGCTTCAACCGCCGCCGCTACACGTGCCACTGCCGTATCAAAATCGCGTATTGGCTGGCCGGGGTTTGGTTGTCGATCTTCGATCGAAAGTCCAGCCAATCCCGCTTCGGCGGCAAGCCGGACGGTTTCAGCCACGCCTTCTGGTGTGTCTTCATAACAATCTTCCAAATCGGCAGTGACTGGCATGATCGTCGAGGCTGCGATCTCGGCAGCGTATGCCAAGCTTTCGTCGCGGCCGACTTCCTTTGCCCCGTCCTTCTTGCCCTTCGAAAAGGCGTAGCCCGAAGATGTGGTCGCCAGCGCCCTAAAACCAGACTAGCCATCATTCGCGCGCCGGCTACGTCCCAGGGGTTGGGGATCAGGAAGCAGCCGGATTTATGAAGAGCGCGAAATTGTTCAACCTTCTTGGATCGGGAGATCACGCTGCCCCTCAGATTTGGACGACAAAGCTGGACCTAACTAATCCTTGTTGATGCAGCTTTTCAATCGTCCGTCCCTGACCCAACTGCGATCTGCGGATTCGTCGGGTCTTTTGCGCTGGTGCGCGACAGCTGGCAGACCGCTCGTGCGCCTCCCTCTTATGGCCCGAACACGCGGAGAACGACTGTCCGATGCGCAAAGAGCCCATTTCCGCAAGCTGCGGCATGTATTTGCAAGCCTAGGAAAGGCCTGCTTACAGATCGCTTGCGAATTATGCGATCCGTAGCCGCGCCCGCAGCTGGGCGACGAATTGCATTGCTGCCACAGGGTGGAACAATGAGGTCAGCCCGAAGAAAACCGCAGCGCCGGCGGTGCCGCCAGCGACAAGCGAGAAGATTGCCGGCACGTCGCCGACCACCATGCTGGCAAGCTTGGCGGCCACCCCCGCGCTGAGCGAGATGACCACCGAAACGCCGATGTCGCGCCACGGCACCGGCACCGGCGTGAGCCGCTCGCTGATGATGATGCAGGTTATGGAGCCCACCACCGATCCGCCCGCCAGCGCCAAAGCGGCGCCGATCTCCGCCATCGGAGGGATCAACAGCAGGGACAATGCGATTGTCGCCACCGAGCCGAAGAGATTGGCGATGATCAGCAGCCACGGCCGCTTGTGTGCGTGCACCACGACGCCATAGACGAAGCTCGTGAGATTGGCACAAAGCACGCTGAAGGCAATGATCGGAAACAGCAGGCCGAAGCGGCCGTGATATTGCGAGGGCAGCATGAGCTCAGTGATATCGCTGCTGAGCGCGACCAGCATCGCTGCAATCGGCAGGCAAAGCCGCATCATCAATGCCATCAGCTGTGACAGCAGCCGACCCGATGCCGCGGGCCCGTCCTCGTCAAACCGGCTGACCACCTCGGGAAAGGCGCCCATGTTGATGGCGTTGGCGACCATGTCGATCGGTTGGCGGGCCAGTGCATAGGCGGCGGCGAAGATCGCCACAGCGCTGGCATCGTAATAGATCTTGAGGAACACACGCTCCGCGCTGTTGAGCCCGAAGCCTACCAGCGCCATGATGATCAGCGGCACACCGAGCGCGAAGAAGTCCCTGTGGGTGAAGCGCGGCGGACCGGCAACGACCCGCCGGGATGCCATGATTCCCGCCACGATGCCGGCAATTAAGGCGCCGAGGCTCGAGCCGAGCGATACCGTCAGAAAGGTATCCTGGAAGATAAGGATGGCGCCGATCGGCAGCGCGAGTTGCAGCAGGGCGCGCAAGGCTTCGAGCATCGAATAGACCGAATGACGCTGCTGCATCTGCAGCACCGTCAACGCGAAGCGGCTGATGGATCCCGCGACCAAATAGCCGCAGACCGCGATCGCGAACTCGACCCAGCGTTCCGGCACGACCACCGCCGACGCGCCTACCGATATGACCAGCGCCAGTGCCGTGGTGGCAAGCAACACCTGCCCGGCCAGCATCAGGCTGCCGCGGCTGACCTCGCCCTTGCCGCCAAGCCTGAGCAAGGCGATGCGCAGCCAGTTGGTGACGGCAATGTCGGTCATTTCGCCGACGGTCACCACCAGCGTGAGCAGGCCATACTCGGTCTGGTCGATCAGACGCGTCACCACGACCAGCAGGAGCAGCGCCGAAATTCGCGTCAGCAGGATCGCCGGAGCATAAATGAGCGTGGAACGGAGCAGCAAAGGCGTGTCCCTGGAAAATTCACCTTCGACTAGCCGCCGACTGGCGGAAAATCCAGCGCTATGACAGCGAAGGGTGAACAGATTCAGTTTGAACTAAAAGATTTGCCGTAAACCTTATCGCGAACGTTTGCTTTGCAGTTACCCGGTCTGTGTTATTTAGAGTACCATCATGTTGCAGCGCCTCATATCCGATCGAAAAATACATGTCCTGGTCGCGACGCCGTCGGGCGTTTCGGGGCAGGGCGGCATCGACCGCATCATGGGGGCGCTGAAGCAGGAGTTCGAACGGCAAGAAATCACCGACATCGATGTGCGCTTCCTTGCCAGTCGTGGCCCGGGGCATGTCGGACTTTCGATCTTCTATATGCTCGGCTTTTGCTTACGGATGCTTAAAGCGCGTCTGGCTGGACGCGCCGATGTCATTCATATCAACATCTCAGTTTCCGGCAGCACCTACCGCAAGATGGTGATCGCCGCCTGCGCACGGCTGCTGTCGATACCCTATGTCCTGCATTTGCACGGGGCGCAGTATCAGACATTCTGGAAAGACGATCGCGGGTTCATAAGCCGCCGTATCAAAGCTCTGTTCGAGCATGCAGATCGGGTGATCGTTTTGGGCAGGCTTTGGCGCGATTTCGTCGCCAGCCGGGCGCCGGGCGCTGCCGGCAATATCGTGATTGTGCCCAATGCGACCGAAGTCCCGTCGCTGGCGCATATCGGCGGCGGCGACCATGTGCATATCCTGTTCCTGGGTCGTATCGGCGACCGCAAGGGCGTACCGCAATTGTTGGACGCGCTGCACCGCATGAACGCTATCAATAACTGGCGCGCTACGATTGCCGGCGATGGCGAAGTGGCGGCGGCAGGGGCAAAATCGGCCGTGCTGGGGATTGCAGACCGGATCGCCCTTCCCGGTTGGGTGGGACCTGACGATGTCGCATCGCTGATCTCTTCGGCCGATATTCTGGTTCTTCCCTCCTTCGCCGAAAACCTGCCGATGTCGGTGATCGAAGGCATGGCAGCCGGTCTGGCGGTGGTGGCAACCCCGGTGGGTGCGGTCGAAGACATCATCACCGACGGGCAATCCGGGCTGCTGGTGCCGCCAGGCGAGGTTACCGCATTGACCGAGGCACTGAGCCGCCTCGTGGAGGACCCGGCATTGAGGGCAAGGCTTGGTGCTGGTGCCATAGCCGTGCATCGGGAACGGCTTGAGCTCGCCCCGTTTGTCGGCGCAATCTGCGATGTCTGGAGGTCGGCCGCGTCAAGCCATCAACCGGTCAAGCGCTGACGCCGATGATGGCGGCGGCGCTTCAAGCCTGAATTCGCGGTGGAATATCTCCAAATTCAACAGCGCCCATATCAGCTTTTCGTGGTCTGCGGCACGCGTGGTGTGTTCCGAGACGATTTGATCAAGCTGTTTCGGGCTCAAATAGCTGCGAATGACGGAGTGAGGCGAGCAAAGATGGTCATGCACGTAGTTCCTCATCGACCCCCGAAACCATTCGGCGATCGGCACCTTGAACCCGATCTTGCGGCGGTTGAGAATTTCCTCAGGAAGCATGTTGGCCATGCTCTTGCGCAAGATCAGCTTACCCTTACGCCAACCCACCTTGTAGCGATCGGGCAATTTGCTGACGAACGCAACCAGATCGCGATCGAGGAACGGCATTCTTCCTTCGATTGAACCGGCCATCATCATCCGGTCGCCTCGTTCCAGGAGATTGTCAGGCAACCACGATGTCTGATCGAAAAACAGCGCGCGGCGAAGATGGGACGCCGTCGCGTTTGAGGAAAACGGGAAGTTGTTACGTTCATTGCGGCAATTGGCCGGCGCACCGATGAGGCGACCGTGTTCCCGCGCTGTCATGGCACCAAACCAGGAGATCATCCGGGTGGCAAAGTCCCTTTCACCCGCGCTTCGGGCAAATGTATCGAACTTGGCCGACGCGCCAGGCATGGCGCGTATCAAAGGGGCGAAGAGGTTGTTGTGGAGCAAGGCTGGAACGAGGGACCGGTAGATTCCAGCCAGTGACTCTGCGCGATGTTTGGGATACCCGCCGAGAACCTCGTCTGCCCCTTCCCCTGTGAGCACCATCTTGACGTCCTGCGAGGCTCGCTCCGACATCAGGTAAATTGGAATGTCCGAACTTTGTGAAACAGGCGCCCCCAGATGGCGAATCAACTTCGGCAGGTGGTCAATCAGGTCGTCCGCTTCAATGACCAGTTCGCAATGATCAGTCTTGAAATGATCGGCGACGCGTCGGGCGAATGGAAGTTCACTATAGGCCGGTTCGCTGAAACCGACCGAAAATGTACGAATGGGTTTGTCGCTGTGCTTGGTCATCAGGGCGACGATTGCTGACGAGTCGAGGCCTCCGGAGAGAAAGGCGCCGAAAGGTGCATCGCTGCGCATTCTGATCTCGACGGAATGGTCGAGCAGTTCCAGAAATCGTCGCTTGGCGGTTTCGTCGTCGATGTCCTCGGTCAGGTCCGTTTGATCCGGAGGCGTATAATAGCGCGTTTCCCTCACAGTCCCTTGCGACCAAACGGCATAGCTTCCGGGGTTGAGTTTGCGGATCTGTTTAAAAAGCGTGCGCGGTCCAGGCACGTAACGCCAGCGCAGGTAGTCGTGCACAGCGTCCAGATCGAGTTGCTGCGCATTTGGCTGCGATGACAACAACGCGTTGATCTCTGAGGCAAAGGACAGCAATTTTTCGCTTTGCATGAGGTAAAGGGGCTTTTTGCCGAAGGGATCCCGGCCGAGGATCAATTCCTGCCTCTGAGCATCCCAGAGTGCAAAGGCGAACATGCCGCTCAGCCGGTCGAACACCGACAAGTGCCACTGATCGTAAGCTCTGAGCAGCACCTCGGTATCGGAGCGTGTTCGAAAATGATGGCCAAGACCGATCAGTTCCTGGCGCAGCTCGATATAGTTATATATCTCGCCGTTGAAAATTATTCTGAGACGACCGTCCTCAATATGCATCGGCTGATTTGACTCGGGCGCTAAGTCAATAATCGCCAGGCGGCGATGGACCAATGCCAATTGTTCCTCGCCGGTATTCAAGTCCAATATCTCGGTGCCTTCGGCATCGGGACCGCGGTGCCGCAATGCGTTTGACATTCTGGCGGCCCGCTCTTGTGGATTCTCGGCCCTTCGCCCGATCCATCCGGCAATTCCACACATTGTTCCCCCTGAGCGCGCGTATTCCTCGCTCCATTACGCTAAATGTATTAAACACTTCGTGGCCAACACAACCCAACCGCGAGGAAAGCTGCCACGGGCCGTTCTCGATCAAGCCTGGCGGTCAGGGGTTGACGTTGCCGCCGGCTGCTCACCGGCGAAGAGGAGTGACGGCAATTATGGCAGGCCCAATGCCTGCAGCATCTCCGGGTCGGGTACGCCGGGGCCATCGGCCCGGATGAGGCTCATCCCATAGCGATTGGAGAACTCCCAGACAGACCATGGGATCGCGAAGCGTTCGGCCTCTCGGCGCACCGCCTTGAGATAGCGCGAACGGTCGGCCTCGAAGGCGCCGATGCGGCCGTCCGCGGACATGAGGATAACGCCGAATTCGCCCATGAAGAGCCGCCGGCTTGGAATGCCATGGCCTTCAGCCCAGTCGACGGCCTGACGAAAGCTCGCCTCGAGTTGGCTCTGGCCCCAGTTCTGCTCGAAATAACTCGCGATTGCATCGCGCGCGGTGGCCATGTTCATCACCTGCTCGACCCTGCTCAAGCCGGCAGCTTCCATCCGCGCCTTAAGGGTTTCGGTCACCACTTCGGGTGTACTGCTGTCAGCCGGCCAGGGAAGTCCCGAAGCAAAGCTGTTTGGGTCATCGGGCCGCTGGTGGGTGAAACTGTGCGGCTCGTACATATGGAAGCTGTAATAAATTTTTGGATCATCGAAGCCGGGGCCGAGATTGACCAGTCCGGCAATGCTGCCGCCACAGGCGCCGGTTGCAACGATGGTGAGGTCGTTGCTGACCGCTCGAATGTCGCGGATCGTGCCTGCCATGATGCGCTGCCAGTCATCGCTGCCGCTCGCATCGCAAGGATAGTATGCCGGCTCGTTGTAAGGTTCGAGGACGACCTTGTCGGTGCCGATCTTGACCAGCATGGCGGCGACCGCCACAACCATTTCACGATAGCGGGCAACGCCGTCGCTATCGGCGCCGCCATAGATAATCTCCATGCTGTAGGCCGGAACCTGGGTGACGCCATGCAGATCGAAAACCACCTTGAGGCCGGTCGACGTGATCCGCTCGACGGCGGCGGCAAGTATGTCCAGCGCCTGCTGCCGCTTGGCGCCCTCGCTGGCAAGCAGAGGACCGGGATCGACGCTCAGCCGGACGAAGTCGAGGCCCATCGATCGGATGTGGGCAAACACCTCCCCGGCCGGCCAATCGGTGAGCGGCCTGCTTCCCGCAAGCCATTCCTGCTCGCTGCGATAGGGCGGCCAAACGTAGGTTCCGTCTTTCTCCACCGGCGACCAGTTCAGCCACTCATGCACGCCAACGCCGCGCTTGAGAGAGATCGGCGCTGCCTCGGCCGCCATAACCAAGGCGAGCACCCAGGCAACAACACACATCGCTTTTCTCATCGCTCTCTCCGCATGGTCGCCGGAGATATTAACCGCAACGAACGGGAAAAAAGATTGCCGGCGCGCAGCTTTTCGGCGGCATGGTATACAAGGACCGAAACCCGGACGGAGCCTGCATGAGAATCGGCTGGTACATCAACCGATTGCGCAGCATGGGACCGGCCGAGGTGTTGCACCGGCTGGGCGAGCAACGTCGAAGGATCGCATCGCGCCGTCGCGATGACGGGTGGGAGCGCTATCCATCGCCGCAGTTGCATCCGGTGCTGCCTGGATTTCGCGATGCTGCGCTGGCCGCGACCGACGCTCAACGTGAAGCCATAGCGGCGGCCGCGCAAGAGACGCTTCTGGGCCGGTTTTCGGCACTCGGGCGGACATGGCCAAAGCGCGAGCCCGATCTTTTGTTTCCTGCCGAGCTTTGGCGTCTCGATCCAGTGACCGGCAGGCTTTGGCCTGGCCCCGAGGCTCATACTTTCGACATCGATTTTCGCCATGGCGGCGACCTTGGCGATATAAAATATGTCTGGGAGATCAACCGGCTGCAGCAATTGCCGGTACTGGCCGCGCACCTGCTCCTCAGCGAGGACAATCGGTCCCGGATTTCCATCGAGGCGGCGATCGGCAGTTGGCATTCCGCGAATCCGCCGTTCCGAGGCATTGGCTGGGCTTCCGGCATCGAAGTAGCGCTGCGAGCCATCAGCCTGATCGTCACCCTGGACCTCGTCGGCGACCGGCTTGACCCGGCGACACTGCGGAAAGCTGGTGAAATACTCGCGGCAAGCGCCTATTGGCTGCCGCGGTTTCCATCGCGATATTCCTCCGCCAACAACCATCTCGTCGCAGAATTGGCCGGCGAATATCTGGTTGGCCTGGCGCTTGGGGCCGAATCCGAAATTGCCCGTAGCGCCCTCCTGAATGAGGCACACAAGCAGATACTTGCCGATGGCGCCGGTGCCGAGCAAACGCCGACCTATGCAGCCTTCACCGCCGAACTCATCTTGCTGTGCGCCGCCGCGGCACGCCAGGCAGGAACGCCGTTTCCCTCGGCTGTCGAAGCGCGTCTGGGGGCCTTCGCGAATTTCGTGGGCTGGCTGCCTAAGAAAGCTGCCCGCTTCGGCGACGACGATGAGGGCCGCGCGCTGAAGCTGGGGGACGAGCCGGACTACATCCGGTCCGTCGCGGCCGCCATCCATGGCTTGCTGGGAATGCCGGGCAATGCGCCGGAACCTGACGATTTTCGCTCGCTTTTCTTTGGTGCGCCGTCGGGCCCGGCGCCAGCGGTGCATGGCTTGCAGACATTCGCGCAAGGCGGGCTCTCCGTCTGGCGCGGAGCAATGAATGGCCGCAGCGTCGAACTGACGTTCGACCATGGACCGCTCGGCTATCTCTCGATAGCGGCGCACGGCCATGCCGACGCGCTGTCGCTCACCCTGTGCATCGACGGCGAGCCGGTGCTGGTCGATCCTGGCACCTGGCTCTACGGTTCGGGAGGCGTCTGGCGTGACTGGTTCCGCTCCACGCCGGCGCACAACACGCTGAATGTCGAGGGTAAGAGCCAAAGCACTATCGCTGGGAATTTCAACTGGTCGCACAAGGCCGTCGCGGCGCTGGTGGAGAGCGAGCCGGGAACGCACTGGAGGCTGAGCGCCCGGCATGACGGCTATAAAAGCCGCTTCGGCGTTGTGCATCAGCGCACTTTGGCGCACCAGGCCGATGGCATCCTCATCACCGACCAACTGCTCGGCGACAGGCGAGAGTCCGAGATCGTCTTCCAACTGGCGGCCGGCCTCCATGCCGACCGGCACGAAAACACGGTTACGGTGTTGCGCGGCGACGAGCCGCTGTTGGCCATCCGCTTTCCTGATGCTGCGCTCGACATCCGCGCCGGCGGTGACATGCCGGGGCAGGGCGGTTGGGTTTCACTGCGTTTTGGCACCAGGCAGCAAGCCGAACGCCTCGCCTGGCATGGTCAAGTGGGCGAGGCCGGAATCGATATCCATCTTGACCCAATTCACCCGCCGCAACGGCAAAGACCGGCGCCAACGTAGAGTTGCCGAGCGAGTTCCGGCCGCATTCGACATTAATTACGTTTGGACATTTAGCGGTTTCGTTACCGTTGATCTGCTAGTCTCGCGCCATCCAGCCTGCTTTGCCTGCTGCGCCCGCAACAGCCACTGGTTGCAGGCGACGCAGCGGGTTTGGCGAGAATTTCATGCTTTGCAATTCGCCGATTGCCTTCTTACGACCCCGGACTGCCTTCTTCCGACTCAGGAGCCGCTGCAACGATGTTTTCCGAATTTGTCAGAGCGATTGTGGAAAAGCTTTCGAACGTCAATCTGACCACGCTCGGCCTGCTTTTCCTCACCGCACTGGGCAGCGCTGTGATCGCCTACTGGCGAACTGCCGAACAGAAATCGCTCAGGGACTTTTTCGACTTTGCCTTCCCGCCGGAAGTCATCCTGCACCCGTCGGCGCGAGCCGACGCCCTGTTCTGGATCACGAAACGGGCGATAATGCCTTTCCTGCTCATTCCTGCCGGCGTCACCTTCGTTGTCGCGGTCGGCTATGGCACACGCGAGGCAATCGGCTGGATCTTTAATATCCACGCGCCGCTTCTCGGCGGCCCGGCCGGACCGGTGACGATTGTCATCTTCACCGCAACCATGCTGGTCGCTTACGATATTTCATACTACCTCTACCACGTCGCCCAGCACCGCTTCCCGTTCTTGTGGGAATTGCACAAGGTGCATCATTCGGCCGAGGTGATGGTCGGGATCACCAAGGACCGGGTTCATCCGCTGGACGATCTGATGAACCGTATGTGGGACGGCGTCATCCCGGGCATCTGCTTCGGCATCTGGAGCCTGATCGCACTCGATCCGGTAGAGGTCGCTATCTTCGGCATCAACGTCTACGTCATCCGCAACATCCTGATGATGGACTTTGTCCGCCACACACATCTCAAGATCTCGTTCGGCCCGTTGAACAACATCATCCTGTGTCCGCACTGGCACCAGGTGCATCACAGCATCGACCCTCGTCACTATGACAAGAATTTCGGCCTGCTTTTTTCGTTCTGGGATCGTCTGTTCGGAACGCAATTTGTCCCGGAGCTGGATGAAGACCTGAAATTTGGTCTGATAGACCGCGATGTACGCGATTATCAATCGCTGTTTGGGCTCTACATCATGCCGCTCAAGAAAATGGCAAGGCATGTCATGCGACTGTTTCACAGGCGGCCCAATGGGGTCGCCCAGCCACAGGACAGTTCCCCTTCATGAACACCGTTGTTTCCATCGACGCTGTGGGCGCGGAGCGCCTGGAAATCGTCCGTTCGGCGGATCGCCTGGCCACGGTCGAAGCCGCTTGGACGGAGCTTTGGCATCGCACCGATGGGCTCATCTTTCAAAGCCATGCCTGGATTTCGGCGTGGTGGAATACCGTACAACGCCGTGACCAGCGCGCGTTGCGGATCGGCCTGATCTGGAAGGGCGAGAAACTCGTTGCCGTCGTTCCGCTGGCGATCGGTAGACGCAGGGGGCTGCGGTTTCTCGAATGGGCGGCCGGCAGCTATACCGACTATGGGGACATTCTCGTTGCCCCGGAATGCTCGTTGTCGGCGTTGCAGGAGCTATGGACCCAACTTTGCGATGCCGGTGGCTTCGATCTTGCCTTGATCAGTCGTCTTTCGCCGGATGCGGCGGCCCGCAAAATTTTCACGCCGGGAGCTTCCAGCGGCATCAGGCTTCGTCCCTTTCACCGAACGGAAGTCAGCTATCGCGTTGCCGGACAATGGGAAAGCGGAGCGGTATGGTTTGCGGACCAGTCGAAAAAGACGCGCCAGAACTATCGGCGCGGCATCAAAACGCTGGAAGAAACCGGAGAGGTGAAATTTCGCCTGCTTGCGCCCGACGAGCCGCTGCAACCGGTACTGGAGCGCCTCGCGACCCTGAAGCGCAAATGGCTGACGGAGCGCATGCGTGAGTCCGATCTCTTCGAGGAGGGCGTGCCGGTACTCGCCGCGCTCGTCGATGCGCTGGCGCGCGCCGGCGTGCTGCATATCTTCATCCTGGAATGCAATGGCGTGATGGTCGCGGTGTCGATCAACTTCGTCCAGCGCGGCGTGATGATGGCTTTCGTGACCACCTTCGATCCGGATTTCAGCCGGGCGTCGCCGGGTGTGATCCTGTTGATGGATTACGTACAGTGGTCGATCGATCACGGCTTGAGCATGGTCGATTTCCTCTGTGGCGCAGAGTCGTTCAAACACAAATTCTCAACGCAGGCGGTTACCCTGGACTCCGTCATCGGGACGCGCACGGCACAGGGCGCGATTGCATCTCTTGCCGATCGTATCCGTCAGACGGTCAGGCATATGCGCGAGCGCTCATTGGCACCGCCTGAGGGTCACGGTACGCCCGCTCAAGCCGAAGCAGCCCTGGATTAGCGGACTTATTCGGTTCTTGGAGCGGCAAGCCGGCTAGTCCATGTGGAAGACATTACGCAGCGGCACCACAACGGGCTCGTTGTTGGCGTCGTACTCCATCAGATCGGCCATGAAATCCCACCAGCGCCGGTTGACTTCAGTCTGCGGCAGCCGATCCATGGTGTGATCTTCGGTGCGAACAAGCGTGCCGAACAGATGGTTTGTTTCCTCGTCGAGCCAGATCGAATAGTCGGATACGCCAGCATCGCGCAGCGCCTGTGTGAGCTCCGGCCAGATCTCGTCGTGCCGCTTCTTGTATTCGGCTGCCTGACCGGGATTGAGGTTCATGCGGAAGGCGATGCGCTCGGGCATGGTAACGCTCCTTGAACGAAGGCTTGGTCGGTTTCAGCGTTGCGAACGAATGCGCAGTTGGTCAAGGCCAACGGCGAGCAGCAGCACCGCACCCTTGGTTACGTCCTGCCAGAAGCTCGATACGTTGAGCAAGGTCAGGCCGTTATTGTGCCCAGGATCATCACCGCCAGCAGAGTTCCCCGTACCGAGTCGCGTCCGCCGAAAAGGCTGGTACCTACGGACCGGCCTGCGCAACTGACCCCGGCCGCGCCAGGCTCAAAGAAAGCGCGGTATCGGACCGTTCTGCGGCGTGGTGCGGTCGCCAAGGTCGAGGAAGATCTCGTCGATGTAGCACCATCCCCAGCCTTCCGGCGGATCGTAGCCTTCGATGACAGGATGGCCGGTTGCCCGAAAATGCTTGGTGGCATGACGGTTGGGCGAGTCGTCGCAGCAGCCGACATGACCGCATGTGCGGCAAAGCCGCAAATGCACCCACTGCGTACCGCTCTTCAGGCATTCCTCGCAGCCGAGCGCGCTCGGTGTGACGTCGCGAATGTCTCCGGCATGCTTGCATTCCTCTGCCATCATACGCTCCTGACCAGTTGAGGTGCCACGGCGAGACTGCCGTTTTGCGCGAGATATGCATGCAGCGCCGCAACCACCTGGGCGCCTTCGCCGACGGCAGCGGCGACGCGCTTGATCGAGCCGGAGCGCACGTCGCCGATGGCGAACACGCCGCTGCGGTTCGTCTCCAGCGCACCACGTTCCTGGCCAATTTCCGGCCCGGTGCGAACGAAGCCCTTCGCGTCCAACGCCAAGCCGCATTGCGCCAGCCAGTTGGTGTTCGGATCGGCGCCGATGAACAGGAAGAGGTGGCGGACCGGACGTGTTGTCTCCGTGTCGCGGTTGCGCCAGCGCACATTGCCAAGATTGCCGTCGTCGCCGTCCAGCCCCGTGATTTGCGTCTCAGCCAGCACCTCGATGTTCGGCTGTGCCCTGACGCGCTCCACTAGATAACGCGACATGCTCGCATCGAGGCTCCCGCCGCGCGCCAGTAGCCATACCTTCCTCACATGCGCCGCCAGATAGACAGCGGCCTGCCCAGCCGAATTGCCGGCGCCGACCAAGGCTACCTCTTGCCCGGCGCAAAGCCGCGCTTCGATCGGCGAAGCCCAATAATGCACGGACGTTCCCTCGAATTGCGCAAGGTTGGCCATATCGAGGCGGCGATAGCGCGCTCCGCTGGCTATCACCACCGACCGCGCCCGCACGGTCTCCCCGTCGCCGACGGCGAGCGTGTAATGGGCGCCGGACGTGTCGCTTGCACTGCCCAGCAGCTTCGCCTCGTCCGGTATCACCATCTCGACGCCGAATTTCTGCGCCTGATTGTAAGCGCGCGCCATCAGCGCCATCCCCGAAATGCCGGTGGGGAAACCGAGATAGTTCTCGATGCGCGAGGAGGCACCCGCCTGTCCGCCAAAGGCACGGCAATCGAGCACGATCGTCGACAGCCCTTCGGAAGCCGCATAGACGGCAGCTGCGAGGCCGGCCGGTCCGGCGCCGACAATGGCCACGTCGTACAGCTTGTCGGCGTCGATGGGCCGTACCAGCCCGATGCAGCGGGCAAGCTCGTTCTCTCCGGGATTGAGCAGCAGCTTGCCGTTCGGACAGAGCACGATCGGCAAATGGTGGATATCGACATGGAAGCGTTCGATCAGGGTCCTGGCGCAGGGATCGGTAGCGGAATCGAGAACCCGGTGCGGCTGACCGCTGCGGGCCAGAAAACCTTGCAGCCGCAATACGTCGCCGCTGTCGACCGGTCCGATAATGATCGGTCCGGCTGTGCCACTCTCGAGCAGGCCGACACGGCGCAGGATCAGCGCCCGCATGATGCGCTCGCCGAGGTTTGCCTCCTGCACCATCAGGTCGCGCAGCCTTTGCGAGGGGATGACGAGCGCCTCGACCGGCTCGACCGCCTGCACATCCACCAGCGAGGGCCGGGCTGACAGCTGCGCCAACTCGCCGACGAAATTGCCCGCACCATGCGTGACGATCGTTTCGCGCCGGCCGAAGCTGCCGCCCTGGATAATGTCCACCTTGCCGGACAGGACCACGATCAGGCCGGGTGCCAGCTCGCCGGCTTTGACGATCTGTTCGCCTGCAGCATAGGATACGGCTTCGCCGAAACGGCCCATGCGGTCCAGGTCGGCCTCAGCCAGCGCGGGAAACATCTGATCGCGACGGGCAATGGAGATCGGATTGGCGGATTTAGACATGGTTCGAACCTAACGCCGGCATCCACCGGTTTGAAGCGGTTTTTGTGGCTCACGGGCCGGTACAAACCGAGCCCGCTGTCGGCAAATTGTGCCCTTCGCTTCGGGATTCCACGACGGCGGCCCGTGCGGCGGTATCGCGACGTGCCTCACACTCCGTTGCATCTCCTTGATTTGTTTGATTTGCGTATCCCGGCAAACCCAGCTCATGCTGCTTCGGCCGGCGCCTGCCTAAGCCGGCCAGGCCCGGCGCGCCGTCCTGTGTCAAACTCTCGGCCGCCGGGCAGCTGAGCAGCAGGAAACGGACCGGGTCCGAGCACTCCGCAAATTTGCCTGCAGCCGGTTCTTCGGCGAGGTGCCAAAGCTCGACAAAGCCAACTTCTCTGCTCAGGCGGCTACCTGAAGCACGATCTTGCCGCGCGTATGCTGCCTCTCAAGCCGTTCCTCGGCCTTGGCGACTTCCTCGAGAGGATAGATTGCCTGCACGAATGGCCTGACCTTCCCGGCGTCGATGAGGCGGCTGATCTCGGCAAGCTGCGCTGCGTTCGGCTTGGTCATATAGGAAACGCCGCTGGCCCGATGCAGGCGGGCCTTTTCCGCCGACGGTTCAGAAAGGGTTGAGACGAGCGTCCCACCGGGCTTGAGCACGTCCCAGGAGCGGTCCTGCGTTTCGCCCGCTATCAGGTCGAAGACCAGGTCGACGTCTTCGACGACCTCCTCGAAACGCTGGTTCTTGTAGTCGACCGCCTGGTCGGCGCCAAGCGCGCGGACGAAATCGAAATCTTGCGCGGACACCGTCGTCGCGACGAAGGCACCCGCAGCCTTTGCAAACTGCACCGCCAGATGGCCGACGCCGCCGGCGCCGCCATGGATGAGGATCCGCTGCCCGGATTTGAGGCCGCCGTGGACGAAAAGGCCCTGCCACGCGGCAAGGCCCGCAAGCGGCACGGCAGCGGCTTCGACGTGGCTTAGACGTTGCGGCTTCGCCGCCGCCTCCGTCGCCTTGACGACGACATATTCGGCGTTGCCGCCGCGGTCGTGGCCGAGCATGGCATAAAGCGGATCGCCCTTCTTCAGCGTATAGGCCCGCGTGCCGCACAGTTCCACCACGCCGGATACGTCGCGGCCGAGCGTGACGGGCAGATCTGCGCCTGACGAGCCTTCGCGAACCTTGTAGTCGACTGGATTGACGCTTGCCGCGCAGACCTTGAGCGTGACCTCATCGTCGCGCGGCTGAGGCAACGGAACGTCGTCCAGCGAAAGAACCTCCGGCCCACCAAAATCGTGGATACGGACTGCCTTCATGGTAATCATGACTTGCTCCTCGTCGGTTTGCCGTCCAGTTCAGCCTCTGAACAGTTTCGCCGGCAGGCCGGTGTCCATCCGGTCTTCCGGGGCGGCAGCTCGGTCACGGGCCATAGGCCGGAAGATGCCGCCCGGTTCGGCCGATGGTGCGCCGTCAGTGTATCGTTTGCGAATGCTCGCCGCCGGGTTGCGATATGCCGCTTAGCGCTTCACCTGCTGTCGCCGTCTCGCTGTTAGTGGCGAGGTCGCCCAGCGAAACGATGCCGACCAGGCGCTTGTCGCGATTAAGCACCGGCAACCGGCGCACTTTCAGGTCAGCCATGTGGCGCAGAACATCCTCCGCGTCTTCGTCATCGAAGCAATACCTGACCTCGGTACTCATCACTTCCCGCACCTTGGCGTCAGGTGTCTTGCCTTGGGCGACGCCGCGGATTGCGATGTCGCGATCGGTTATCATGCCGACGAGCCGGTCGTTCTCGCCCACCGGCATCGCGCCGGCATCGAGGCGCGCCATCATTTCTGCCGCATCGCGCAGGGTTTGCTGCGGATTGGCGATCTCGACGTCCTTTGTCATGCAGTTGCCAACTTTCACTTTAACCTCCTTTGGTTGCAGGGTCCGCCGCCGAATTGCATGATGGAAGGGTGAATGAGCGCCAGCGCAAAACGTTCCATGGCAAGACCCGTTTCGAGCGCTTCGCCGAGATCACCCTGCCATCCTCCACCCCGACCGCCCTTCCGGGGGTCGGCCCGGGAAAGGTCGGTTCCGAAGGAATTTCGGACGGGGTGCCGGGAGGAATCCCAATCGGCTCCTGGTCCGGCGACGGAACAGGATCAGGCGAAGGCGGCGGTACGCCTGGAGGTTCACCCGGCGGAGTCTCCGGCGGGGTGGGCGGCCGAGCTGGCTCCGGATTGGGATTGTCCGGCAGCGGATTCGGGTCGTTCGGATCGGGATTGTTCATCGATCACTCCCTGAAGTCTGTTCTTACCCGAGAGTTACGGCTTGATCTCCGCGGCGAGCGCCGATCATGGCGTTGCCAGCGGCGGCGAACAGGCACTCCTGTCTTAAACCAAGGGGAAGCAAAAGCGTTCCCGCACCCGACGCCAAGCGCGGCGCCAAAGCTATCGGGGCGGTCCCATGCTGGCGTACATTCCGTTGGTGCGGAATTGCGTCGGGTTGATGCCGTAGAGGCGGCGGAAGACCTTCGAAAAATAATTGGCATCCTCAAAGCCGCACATGATGGCGACCTCCTTCACCGGCAGGAAATCGGCTTTCGTCAGCAACTTCGCCGCGCGCTGCAGTCGCTGCTGCAGCACGAATTCGGCAGGTGGAAGACCCTCACTCTCGGCGAAGCAGCGCGAGAAATGCGCACGGCTCAGCCCGCTGATTTCGGCCAGATCGGCAACACGGAGCGGCCTGTCGAGATTGGCCTTGACGTGGTCGATGACCGGTTGCATGGCGCTCTTTTCGTCGGTGACGGCATGCGAGCCGAAGACATCGTCGTAGAGCGCCATGGCTGCTTCATAGGCGACGGCCGAGGCGGCTCCAGGCGAGACCGCTCCCGTGATCAGGCGCACGCTGCAATCGGCGAGATGATCGATCGTCGATGGCTGCAGCCGTAGCACCGGACCGACGGCGGCAAGGATCGACTTGTGGATGCGCAGCGCCTCCTCGCCGTTCATTGATATCCAGAAATATTCCCAGCGGTCCCCCTTGGCCAGCCAGTAACGATGGTTGTGCGGCACGAGAACCAGCAACGTATCGCCCTTTTGCAGGCGGTAGTTGCGGTTCTCATAGCGCAATTGGCCGGTACCGCTGATCGTATGCTGGAGTACCGTAAACGGCGTCTGGCCGCGCTTGCGCCCATCCCAGTCGTAGACCTCGTTTTCGCGCACTTCATAGCCGGTGCTTGTCGGCATGGTGTGCAGGCGCTGGCGGCCGCGCGGCAGCGATACCGTCCTGCCCGCCGGCCCGGTGTCGATCAAGTTCCGCAGCACAAAATTACCCCTGAAAGCATAATCCTTCTCTGGTCCCTTGCTGAATTAGGCGCATAATCCCCTGAGAAAAGCAAAAGAAACTGCGGTCAAAGAGCGGACGGGAGGAAGTGCCGGATTCCAGCCTGCATGCCAGGGCAGGTGGGCCAGGCCTCTTTTCACCGCCTTTGCCCTTACATTCGATCAGGTCGAGGTGAGACTGATGAGTTTCAAGATCGCTATCATCGGTGCGGGAAGCGTCGGGTTCACCAAGAAGCTGTTCACAGACATTCTATGCGTTCCTGAATTCAGGGATGTCGAATTCGCGCTGACCGATCTCAGCGAGCACAACCTCCAGATGATCAAGTCGATCCTCGACAGGGTCGTCGAATTCAACAGGCTGCCGACCAAGGTTACGGCAACGACCGACCGTCGTGCTGCCCTCGAGGGTGCCCGCTACGTCATCAGCTGCGTTCGCGTCGGCGGTCTCGAAGCCTATGCCGACGACATACGCATTCCGTTGAAATATGGCATCGACCAGTGTGTCGGCGACACAATCTGCGCCGGCGGCATTCTTTACGGCCAGCGCAATATCCCGGTAATCCTCGATTTCTGCAAGGATATCCTCGAAGTCGCCGAGCCCGGCGCGAAATTCCTGAACTACGCCAACCCGATGGCCATGAACACCTGGGCGGCGATCGAATACGGCAAGGTCGATACTGTCGGCCTCTGCCACGGTGTCCAGCACGGCGCCGACCAGATCGCCGAGGTGCTCGGCGCCAAGTCGCGCACCGAGCTCGACTACATCTGCTCCGGCATCAATCACCAGACCTGGTTCATCGACCTGCGTCTCAACGGCCGCAAGATCGGCAACGACGAGCTGGTAGCCGCCTTCGAGGCGCATCCGGTCTATTCGCAGCAGGAAAAGCTGCGCATCGACGTCCTGAAGCGCTTCGGCGTCTATTCGACCGAAAGCAACGGCCATCTTTCCGAATACCTGCCCTGGTACCGCAAGCGGCCGGACGAAATCACCCGCTGGATCGACATGTCCGACTGGATCCACGGCGAGACCGGCGGCTACCTTCGTTATTCGACCGAAACGCGCAACTGGTTCGAAACCGAGTTCCCGCAATTTCTGGAATCCGCCGCGAGGCCGATCGACCCCGCGAAGCGCTCCAACGAGCACGCCAGCCACATTCTCGAGGCGCTGGAGACGAATCGCGTTTATCGCGGCCATTTCAACGTCAAGAACAATGGCATCATCACCAACCTGCCGCAGGATGCGATCATCGAGTCGCCCGGCTTCGTCGACCGCTTCGGCATCAACATGGCCGCCGGCATCGCGCTGCCGGAGGCCTGCGCCGCCACATGCATTTCCTCGATCAACGTCCAGCGCATGTCGGTCCACGCTGCGATCTCCGGCGATATCGACCTGCTGAAGCTCGCCGTCCTGCACGACCCGCTGGTCGGCGCCGTTTCGACGCCGGAAGAGGTTTGGCAGATGGTGGACGAGATGGTTGTCGCCCAGGCCCGCTGGCTGCCGCAATATGCCGGCGCGGTGCCGGCTGCGAAGGAGCGGCTTTCGAAATCCAGGGTCAAGACCCGCGAATGGGCCGGTGCGGCACGACGCGACGTCCGTTCGATCGAGGAGTTGCGTGCCGAAAAAGCGGCTCTCAAGCAGGCCGTCTGAATTTCATCAAGCGGATGGCGGCCAATTTTCGGAGGATTCAGCGCCGCACCGTCTGCATATCGTTCGAGGAGAAACGGAGCGGCGTCAACGCGCTTCTGAACAACAGGGAGGAGAGACGATGAGGAATTTTCGAGATATTGGCATTCTCGCCGGGCTGGCGCTTAGCGTCTCGGCCTCGGCGCTGAGCGCATATGCATCCGAGCCGACCGTGCCGCCCGTGCCCGCGCAATTTCCCGCCGAGGGAAAGATCAAATACGTCGCGCGCGACTCCATCCTGGAGTTCAAGGCACTTCCAGAATACCACGAACCCGATTGGGTCACCGACAAATACGTCAAGGCAGGCAAGCTGCCGCCGGTCAAGGACCGGCTGCCGAAGGAGCCGCTGGTCTTCAAGACGGGCAACATGCCGGACGGCGTCGGCGTCTACGGCGATACGATGCGCCATGTCATCGGCGGCCGACCGGAGGGCTGGAACTACGGCGCGGGCCAGACGCAAGGCTGGGGCGGCATCGACATCGGCCTTTCCGAGTGCCTGACGCGCACCGCGCCGCTTTTCCAGGTCGAGGCCAAGGACACGGAGCCGTTGCCGAACCTCGCCAGGAGCTGGGACTGGTCGAAGGACGGACACACGCTGACGATGCATCTGGTCGAGGGCGCCAAATGGTCTGACGGTGTTCCGTTCAACGCCGATGACGTCATGTTCTACTGGGACGACGAGGTCATGGATCCGAACGTTTCGCCTCTCAACGGCGCGACCCAGGAAACCTTCGGCGTCGGCACGACGCTGAAGAAGGTCGATGACTACACTGTCGAGTGGACGTTCAAGGACGCCTTTCCGAAGCAATACCTCTACGCCATGGCTTACGGCACGTTCTGCCCCGGCCCCTCGCATATCCTCAAGCCGCAACATCCGAAATATTCGAAGAACACCTACGAGCAGTTCAAGAATGCCTTCCCGCCGGAGTATATGAATCTGCCGGTGATGGGCGCCTGGGTGCCGGTCGACTACCGTCCGGACGACATCATCGTCATGCGCCGCAATCCCTACTACTGGAAGGTCGACGAGAAGGGCAATCAGCTGCCTTATCTCAACGAATTGCACTACAAGCTGTCGACCTGGGCCGACCGCGACGTTCAGGCGGTGGCAGGGTCGGCTGACATCTCCAACCTGGAGCAGCCCGAAAACTTCGTTGCTTCGCTGAAACGTGCGGCGCAGCCGGACGCGCCGGCACGACTTGCCTTCGGCCCACGCCTGATCGGCTATAATCTGCGGATGAATTTCTCCGCCAATGGCTGGGGCGATCCCGACGAGCGCGGGCAGGCGGTTCGCGAGCTGAACCGCAACGAGGACTTCCGCAAGGGCGTCACCATGGCGCTCGACCGCAAGGCGCTCGGCGACTCGCTGGTCAAGGGCCCGTTCACCGCCATCTATCCGGGCGGCTTCTCCTCGGGCACGAGCTTCTATGACCGCAACTCGACCGTATACTACCCCTTCGATCTCGAAGGCGCCAAAGCGGAACTCGCCAAGGCAGGTCTGAAGGACACCGACGGCGACGGCTTCGTCAATTTTCCGGCCGGCACCGCCGGCGGCAAGAACGTCGAGATCGTGATGCTCGTCAACAACGACTACACAACCGACAAAAGCCTGGCGGAGGGCGTCGTCGGCCAGATGGAGAGGCTAGGTCTTCGCGTTGTCCTGAACGGCTTGAACGGCATCCAGCGCGACGCGTCTATGTATTCCGGCCGTTTCGACTGGATGGTCAGGCGCAATGATCAGGAGCTCACCTCGGTCGTGCAGAACACCGAGCAACTCGCGCCCGTCGGCCCACGCACCAGCTGGAATCACCGTGCTCCGGAAAATGGCCAAGTCGATCTGATGCCGTTCGAGAAGGACCTTGTCGACATCGTCAACAAGTTCGTCTCGACGCAGGACAATGACCAGCGCGCCAGCCTGATGAAGCAATTCCAGAAGATCTCGACGGAACACGTCTACACCGTCGGGCTGACCGAATATCCCGGCGCGCTGATCATCAACAAACGCTTCTCCAACATCCCGCAGGGAACGCCGATCTTCATGTTCAACTGGGCCGAGGACTCGATCGTCCGCGAGCGGGTCTGGGTGGCCGCCGACAAGCAGCAGAAATATGAACTCTTTCCCGAGCAGCTTCCCGGAAAACCCGGGGACAAGGGTCCGACGAACTGAGTTTCCTCCCCTGACTTGAAAATTCCCGGCCGCGCTGCGGGCGTGGCCGGGACAAAGCCAGGGGGTGAGGCATAATTGAAAACCTGAGCGAGGAGAGAAACGGCCGATGCTGCGATTTCTGCTTATGCGCATAGCATCCGCAATACCGGTTCTCGCCATTTTGAGCCTGGTCACCTTTGCTATCATCCAGGCACCGCCGGGCGACTATGCCGACTACATCCGCTCACAGCTCATCAACCAGGGCGGAGCCTCCTTTGCCGAGGCCGATGCCCAGGCGAAGGCTTATAGCGTGGAGCATGGCCTCGATAAGCCGGTTCCGCTGCAATACCTGAACTGGATCGCCGGCATCGTCACCCGCGGCGATTTCGGCTACAGCCTCTATTACAACAAGCCCGTCGCCGACGTGGTGGGCGAGCGGCTGCCGCGCACATTGCTGCTTGCGCTTGTCTGCCACCTCTTGGCTTCTGTGCTGGGCATCGGCTTCGGCATCTGGGCGGCGACCCGGCAGTACAGCTGGATCGATAGCACGCTGTCGGCGATATCGTTCCTCGGAATGACGGTGCCGCGCTTCCTCATGGCGCTGATCATCGTCTATCTGCTGGTCTTCCAGTTCAACGTGTCCGAGATCGGCAGCTTCTTTTCGCCGCAATATGGCGGCGCGCCGTGGTCCTGGGCGAAGTTCTTCGATCTCGTCACGCACGTCTGGCCGGTTGTCGCGATCGCCACCTTCGGCGGGCTCGCCTACAACATGCGCGTGATGCGCGGCAATTTGCTCGACACGCTGAACGCGCAATATGTCGAAACCGCTCGCGCCAAAGGTCTCAGCGGTGGTGCGGTCGTGATGCGCCATGCGGTGCCCAATGCGCTGCATCCGCTGGTCATGTATCAGGGCGTGGTGCTGCCTTACATGCTGACCGGCGAGATCGAGACGGCGATCATCTTTGCCCTGCCGACCGTTGGCCCGGCGATCGTCGGCTCGATGGCGGTCGGCGACGTCTATGTCACGGCGACCTTCATGATGGTGCTGTCGGCGACGCTGATCGTCGGCAACATCATCGCCGACATGCTGCTCGTCATGCTCGATCCGCGTGTGCGTCAATATGCAGGGGCCTGAGATGCTTGCTTTCGAGCCCTCGCTGCCGCCGCTTGCCGAGGAACCGGCCAAGATCAAGGCGCGCGGCAATGAGAGCTACATCGCGCTCGTCTGGCGCCGCCTGAAACGGTCCTGGACCGGCATGGCCGGGCTCATCCTGGTCGCGCTTCTGGTGCTGCTGGCCGTGTTTGCCGACTTTTTCGCGCCGATGGATCCCAAGGTGACCGATGTCGGCTTTGCCCCGCCGCAGATGATGAGCTTCCATGACAAGGACGGCAATTTCGTCTTCCAGCCACGCGTCTATGCCTTGGCGGATTCGGAAGACCTCGACCCGGTCACCTTCCAACCCGTCGTCGGGCCGGACTACGACCATCCGCGGCTGCTCGGCTTCTTCGTCAAGGGAGCGGAGTACAGACTGCTTGGCCTGCTTCCCGCGAACCGGCACTTCTTCGGCTCGACCGACGGCCAGCCCGTGCACTTCCTTGGCACCGACAAATTCGGCCGCGATGTGCTGGCTCGAGCCATCTATGGTTCGCGCATCTCGTTGATGATTGCATTGACCGTGGTCTTCATCGTCACCGTGATCGGCACGACCGTCGGCATGGTGTCGGGCTATTTCGGCGGCACATTCGATGTCTGGGTCCAGCGCTTCGTCGAACTGGTGCTCGCATTTCCGCAATTGCCGCTTTACCTGGCGCTGACCTCGCTCGTTCCGGTGACGGCACCAACCAATGTCTTCCTGGCTTTCGTGATCGTCGTCATGTCGGCACTCGGCTGGGCGCAGATGTCGCGCGAAGTGCGCGGCAAGACCCTGGCGCTGGCGCGGATCGACTACGTCCGTGCCGCAATGGCGGTCGGCGCCACGGACGGCCGCATCATCATGCAGCATATTTTTCCGAACGTGATGAGCCACGTGATCGTTGCCGTCACATTGGCGATTCCCAGTGTCGTCCTGCTCGAATCCTTCCTCGGTTTTCTCGGGTTCGCCGTGAAACCGCCGCTAATCTCCTGGGGCCTGATGCTGCAAGACACTGCGACCTATTCGGTCATCGGCACCTATCCCTGGATCCTCTCGCCCGTCGGCTTCGTGCTTATCACCGTCTTCGCGTTCAACGCGCTTGGCGATGGACTGCGCGATGCGGTCGATCCGTATTGACGTGACATGATGCAACACGCGCTCGTTAATTCCTTCGCACCGCCTGTCCGGCTCGACCATGACGGGCGTTCGGAAAACCCGGTCATCGATGCCCGCAACATCGCCGTCGATTTCAAGGTCGAGGACGGCATGGTCGAGGCCGTCAAGGACATCTCCTTCCAGCTCTATCGCGGCGAGACGATCGCCATCGTCGGCGAATCCGGATCGGGCAAGTCGGTGACGGCGCGCACCGTCATGGGCCTATTGTCGAAGCGCGCGGTCGTGTCGCCGAAATCGACCGTCGAATACAATGGGTCGAACATCCTGAAATTTTCCGAGCGTGCCCGGCGCAAACTGCGCGGCGACCGCATCTCGATGATCTTCCAGGAGCCGATGAGTTCGCTCAACCCGATCTACACGATCGGCAGCCAGATCGTCGAGGCAATACGGGTGCATCGCAAGATGAGCCGCAGGCAGGCCGAAGCAAGAGCGCTCGAACTGCTGCAGCAGGTGCAAATTCCTGAGCCGCAGGCGCGGCTGAAGCAGTATCCGCACCAGCTTTCCGGCGGTCAGCGCCAGCGTGTGATGATCGCTATGGCGCTGGCCAACGATCCGGATGTGCTGATCGCCGATGAGCCGACGACGGCACTCGACGTGACGGTTCAGGCGCAGATCCTCAATCTCATCCGCAACCTGCAGAAGAAACTGCGGATGGCAGTGATCCTGATCACGCACGACCTGACCGTGGTGCGGCAGTTCTCGGACTATGTCTATGTCATGCAGCATGGGAGAATGTGCGAGCACAATGTGACGGAGAGGCTGTTCGCCGATCCGCAGCATGCCTACACACGCCATCTGCTTGCCTCCGAACCGCGCGGCCAGGCAAATCCGTTGCCGGAAGGCGCCGACGTCATTCTTGAAGCCAAGGATGTCCGCGTCTCCTTCATGCTGCGGCATGGCACGTTCATGAAGCCGGACCTGCGCGAGCTTGTCGCCGTCGACAGCCTCAGCCTGACCCTTCGGCGGCACGAGACACTGGGCCTCGTCGGCGAATCCGGATCGGGCAAGACGACGTTCGGCGAAGCGTTGCTCAGGCTCAACACCACGGATAGCGGCGAGATCTATTTCGATGGGCAGCCGATCCATGGCCATTCGCGGGCGCAGATGCGGCCGTTGCGGTCGCGCATGCAGGTCGTCTTCCAGGATCCGTTTTCGTCGCTCAATCCGCGCATGACGATCGGCCAGATCATCGAGGAAGGGCTGGTCGTCAACCGCATCGGCGCCACGAAGAACGATCGGATCGAGCGGGTGCGCGAGGCACTGATCAGCGCCGGCATGCCCGGCGATATCCTGTCGCGCTTCCCGCACGAGTTTTCCGGCGGCCAGCGCCAGCGTATTGCGATTGCCCGCGCTGTCGCGCTCGAACCGGAATTCATCGTGCTCGATGAACCGACATCGGCGCTGGATCTCTCAGTCCAGGCGCAGATCATAGAATTGCTGCGCAAGCTGCAGCGGGAACGGGGCCTGAGCTACATCTTCATCTCGCACGATCTCAAGGTCGTGCGGGCGCTGTGCCACCGCGTCATCGTCATGCAGCACGGCAAGATCGTGGAAGAGGGACCCGTCGGCGAAGTCCTGTCCAATCCCAAAACCGCTTACACCGAACGGCTGGTCAAAGCCGCGTTCGAGGTAGCCTGATTGCATATTCCGGAGGTTGTCGTGGCAAGAAATCCCAAGGTCGCTTTCATCGGAGCTGGCTCGACCGTGTTCATGAGGAACATCGTCGGCGACATATTGCAGCGTCCGGCTTTATCCGGCGCGACGATCGCGCTGATGGACATCAATCCGCAGAGGCTCGAAGAAAGCGCAATCGTCGTCGGCAAGCTGATCTCGACGCTCGGCGTAAAGGCAAAGGCCGAAACCTATTCGGATCAGCGCAAGGCGCTGGCGGGCGCCGATTTTGTCGTCGTCGCCTTCCAGATCGGCGGCTACGAGCCCTGCACGGTCACCGACTTCGAAATCCCGAAGAAATACGGGCTGCGCCAGACCATCGCCGATACGCTCGGCGTCGGCGGCATCATGCGGGGTTTGAGAACCGTACCGCATCTCTGGAACATCTGCGAAGACATGCTCGCGGTCTGCCCGCAGGCGATCATGCTGCAATATGTAAACCCGATGGCGATCAACACCTGGGCGATCGCGGAAAAATACCCAGACATCAAGCAGGTCGGGCTTTGCCATTCGGTGCAAGGCACGGCGATGGAGCTGGCGCATGATCTCGACCTTCCCTACGAGGAGATTCGCTACCGCTCGGCCGGCATCAACCACATGGCCTTCTATCTCAGCTTCGAGCATCGCCAGCCGGATGGCTCCTACCGCAACCTCTATCCGGATCTGCTGCGCGCCTACAGCGAAGGGCGGGCGCCGAAGCCGGGATGGAACCCGCGCTGCCCGAACAAGGTCCGCTACGAGATGCTGAAGCGCCTCGGTTATTTCGTCACCGAGAGTTCGGAGCATTTCGCGGAATACACGCCCTATTTCATCAAGGAAGGGCGCGAGGATCTGATCGAGAAATTCGGTATCCCGCTGGACGAATACCCGAAGCGCTGCATCGAGCAGATCGAACGCTGGAAAGGGCAAGCGGAAGCCTATCGCTCGGCTGACAAGATCGAGGTCGAGCAGTCGAAGGAATATGCCTCCTCGATCATGAACTCGGTCTGGACCGGGGAACCTTCGGTGATCTACGGCAACGTCCGCAACAATGGCTGCATTATGTCATTGCCGTATAATTGTGCGGCCGAGGTGCCATGCCTCGTCGACGCCTCCGGCATTCAGCCCACCTTCATCGGCGACCTGCCGGTGCAACTCACCGCATTGATCCGCACCAATATCAACGTGCAGGAACTGACGGTTCAGGCGCTGATGACCGAGAACCGCGAGCACATCTATCACGCGGCGATGATGGACCCGCATACGGCGGCTGAACTCGACCTCGACCAGATATGGTCGCTGGTCGATGATTTGCTGGTTGCGCATAGCGATTGGCTGCCGGCCTGGGCGCGCGGAGCGCGCAGCGTTCGGGCGGCCTGAGGCGCCAATTCCACTTGGCTGTTCATTGTCGAGCAGGAGCAGGGCTGCCCAGTTCATCGCTCTATGCTGACCATAGAGCCTGCTTTGAAAGCGGCGCGGCGTTGCCGGCCGATGTTTCGAAATCAAAGAGCTTCTGCGTCACGAGTGCAGCCGCTCCTCTTGCCCAGGAATTGTCCTCCCAGTCCAGCAGCATTGGCGGCGCTTGGCGAAAGGTGTTTTTTCCGAGCGTCACCCGCATCGGGCCAAACAGCGCATCGCCAAACGACACCGCTTCACCGCCGACGACAATGACCTCCGGGTCGGTGATGTTGACAAGATTAGCGAGATGCCGGCCGATCCCATGTCCGGCTTCTTCGAGAATGGCGACGGCTCGCGGTTCGCGGCTTGCCAAGGCTGCCATAAGGGTGGCTTTGCTATCCGCTTCGCCGTGCCCGGTGGCTTCGCGCCAGGTGCGCAGGATCGCCGGCTCGGCGTAATAGGCCATCAGGCAGCCGCGTTTTCCGCACTCGCAAAGGCGGCCGTTTTCCTCATAGGAGGTGTGGCCGAACTTGCCGGCGGCACCGTTCGCGCCGCGATAGAGTTTGCCTTCGAACACGAGCGCGCAGCCTATCCCGACGCCGATCGCCAGCACCGCCATGTTGCGGTGCTGGCGTCCGAGGCCGAAGAGTTGCTGGGCAATGGCATAGGCGTTGGTGTCGTCCTCAAGCCACACGGGGACGTCCACTCGTTCGGCCAGCATCGGGCCAAGGGGGACGTTGTCCCAGTTGTAGCGATTGCTGCGGACACACACGGCCTTCTGGTTGTCTATGACGCCAGGCATTGAAACGCCGATCCCGGCAAGCTTGGCGCCGGGCCGATCGACAATCGAAATCAGCTCCGGCACCGCCTTGGCCAAGGTCTTTATGATATGGTCTGGATCGCTGTCCGAGAGCTTGACGCGCATGGAGCCCAGCGGATTGGTCGCAAGATCGGTGACCACGCATTCGACCGACCCGACCATCAGCTTGAAGCCTATGGCGAGGCCGTTGGCATAGTTGATATCCACCGGGATAGGGCGGCGCCCGGCCGAGCCCACGACTGTCTTGCCCTCGATCAACAGGCCTTCCTCGATGAGGTCCGCCACGACGAAGGTAACGGCCGCCGGACTGAGGCCGGTAACGGACGCTATGTCGGCCCGGCTGCGCGCACCCTCCTGCCGCAAGAGATTGAGGATCAGTCTGCGGTTCATCGCCCGGGTCGTGCTCGGGTCACCCTTGAGCTTCACAAATTTGCTTTCTTAATTTTGTAAATTAATTATTGCCTCTCGATCAAACATATGCATAACTTTGCCCAACTGTTCAACACCCGAACCGGGGTCAGCGAAATTAATCCGGTTCATACCCCGGCAACGTCATCGCGCTCTGAAGGAGCGGGCAAGCATGTTGTCTTGCCCGGGAGATGAGTTGTCGGGTTCGCAAAGCGCCGTTGAGGAGAACGACCGCGCCTGCCGGAGTGCCGGCCGAGAATTGACAAAAGGGAGGAGTGACAATGACGTTCAAGTGGATTGAAAAGCCGTCGACGCGGCGCAATTTCCTGAAGGGAGCCGGCGGCATTTCTGCCGCAGCGCTTGCGGACTTCCCGATGCCGGCACTCAGCCAGTCGAGCGAAGTCACCATCATTTCAGACGAAAACAATGCCGATGCGCTGCAGATTCTGCGGCGCATCGCGGCCGATTTCGAGAAGCAGTCCGGCACTAAGGTTGTGATCAACAACATGGATCACGAGGCCCACAAGACCGCGATCCGCAACTACCTTGTGGCCGGCGCGCCGGATGTCTGCTTCTGGTTCTCCGGAAACCGCATGCGTGCCTTCGTCAACCGCGGCCTGTTCGACGACATTTCGGATCTGTTCGAGAAGGAAAAGTACAAGGACGTGCTGGGTGCTACCACCGGTGCCGTCACGGTCGACGGCAAGCAGTATGGACTGCCGACCGGCGGCACGATGTGGGGCATGTTCTATCGCAAGGACGTCTTTGCCGAGCACGGACTTACGGTACCGGCGACCTGGGACGAATTCCTGGCTTACGGCCAGAAGTCCAAGGCCGCAGGCCTAATCCCCGTCAGCATCGGCACCAAGGAACTCTGGCCGGCGGCCGGATGGTTCGACCAGATGAACCTGCGTATCAATGGTCTCGACAAGCACTTTGCCTTGATGAACGGCAAGATGGCCTATACCGACCCGGCGCTGAAGCCTGTTTTCGACCACTGGGAAGAGCTGATCAAGCAGGGTTTCTTCACGCCGGATCAAACGTCGTTCGGCTGGCAGGAGGCCGGCGCCTTCCTCGCCCAGAAGAAGGCCGGCATGATGAACCTCGGCGCCTTCGTGAAGGCTACTTTCCCTGAGCAGGATCTCGAGCAGCTGACATTCGCCCCTTTCCCGAAGATTGACGGCGCCCTCGACCGCTACGAAGAATTCTCGGTCAATTCGGTCCACATCCCGGCCAACGCCAAGAACAAGGCGGGTGCCCGCGAGTTCCTCGCCTTCTTCTACCAGCCGGAAAATTTCGGCCTCTATCTGGAACCTGGCGGCAACGTTCCGCCGCGCAACGACCTTCCAGCCAGCAAGGACCCGCTGGTCAACGCGGCTGTGGAAAGCCTGAAGACGGTGGCCGGCACGTCGCAATATTACGACCGCGATACCGATCCCGACATGGCCCAGGCGGGTCTGGTCGGTTTCCAGGAATTCATGGCCAAGCCGGAGCGCCGGGATGCCATTCTTCAGCGTCTCGAGGGAACTCGTCGCCGGATCTTCAAGATCTAGCGCTCCCAGCGGAGGGGAGCGGGGTTCGTGCCCCCGCTCCCCGATGCTTCCGGTGAATGAGGTCTCCCAAAATGACGAAGCTTTGGCGCCGCCATCGCTGGTGGCTGACACCGACACTTCTGATCCTGCCAGCCGCTGTGCTGTTTTCCGTCGTCATTCTGGCCTCTGCGGTCGAGAGCCTATGGATCAGTCTGCACGAATGGGACGGCTTCAGCCCGATGGTCTGGATCGGCCTTGGCAACTACCGCGAATTGTTCGCCGATCCACAGTTCTATGTTTCGCTGAAGAACAATCTGATCTGGTTGGTGATGTTCATGCTGGCGCCGCCGCTCGGCCTCGCCATCGCGCTGCTCGTCAACCAGAAAATCCGCGGCATGCGCCTCCTCAAATCGCTGTTCTTCATTCCGTTGGTGCTGGCTTCGGTTGCCGTCGGCGTTGTCTTCACCTGGGTCTATACGCCGGAATTCGGGCTTCTCGCCCTGATCTTCCGTACCTTCGGCGCGACCGCCCCGGCAGTGCTGTCGGATGAAAATTTCGTCACCTTCGCCGTCGTGATCGCAGCGTTATGGCCGCAGATCGCCTTCTGCATGGTGCTCTATCTCGCCGGCCTCAACAATCTCAGCGAAGACCTGATCGGCGCCGGGCGGGTCGACGGCGCCAGGGGCTGGAACATGCTGCGCCACATCGTGTTGCCGCAGCTGACGCAGGTCACCTTTATCGCCATCGCCGTCACCGTCGTCGGCGCACTGCGTTCCTTCGACATGGTCTCGGTGATGACCAGCGGCGGCCCCTTCGGTTCGTCCGAGGTGCTTGCCTACCAGATGTTCGAGCAATCGATCTTTTCCTACCGCTTCGGCTATGGCGCGGCCATTGCCTCGGTGCTGTTCGTGATCATGGCAGTCTTCATCGCCTGGTACCTGACGCGGATGATCCGTGCCGATGAAAGGGGCGGCTGATGTTTCCTCGCCCGATTCCCGAAACTGCTATTTGGCAGCGTCGCCTCTATGTCGTGCTGGTGATCGGCATCCTGATTGTCTGGTTGGCACCGCTTTTTGCCATCATTCTCACCTCGTTCCGCTCTACGCAGGATGTCATGGGCGGCAATCTGTGGGGCTGGCCGACGCAATTCGGCCTGGTCGACAACTATACAGCGGTCTTCACCCAGACGCCGATGGCCCGCTACTTCCTTAACAGCCTGACCATCACCATCCCCTCGGTGATCGGCGTTCTCATCTTGAGCACGCTCGCCGGCTTCGTGCTCGCCCGCTACCGATTTCGCGGCAACATGCTCGTCTTCGCCCTGTTCGTCGGCGGAAACTTCCTGCCGCACCAGATCATGATGATCCCGGTTCGCGATCTCATGGTGCGGCTCAATCTCTATGACACGATGGCGGCCCTGATCATCTTCCACATCGCCTTCCAGACCGGGTTTGCGACACTGTTCATGCGCAACTTCATTGCTGCCCTGCCGGGAGAACTGTTTCAGGCCGCCAGGGCGGAAGGTGCGACACCGTTTCAGACATTAGTACATGTCGTGGTCCCGCTGGTGCGGCCGGCTCTCGCGGCGCTGGCCATCCTGCTCTTCACCTTCATCTGGAACGATTATTTCTGGGCGGTGGTGCTCACCATCAGCGATACCGTCAAGCCGGTCACCGCCGGCCTCGCCAATCTGCGCGGCGAATGGGTCTCGGCCTGGAACCTGATCTCGGCTGGAACCATCGTCGTGGCTTTGCCACCGGTCGTCATGTTCTTCCTCATGCAGAAGCACTTCATCACCGGCCTCACCATGGGAGCGGTCAAGGGATGAACAGCCATGGCTTTAGGGCATCGCCCGATCTGAAACCGATTTCGCAAGCAGGGCTCCATGACCAGTCTTGAACTCCGGCAGATACAAAAGAACTATGGAACCTATCACGCGCTGCGCCGCATCGATCTCAGTGTCGAACAGGGCGAGTTCATCGTCACCGTCGGGCCCTCCGGCTGTGGCAAGTCAACGCTGTTGAAGATCATTGCCGGGCTTGAAACCGTCTCGTCCGGTGAAATTCTCATCAACGGCCGCGATGTCACCTGCACCGAGCCGGGTGAGCGCGGCATTGCCATGGTCTTCCAGTCCTATGCGCTTTATCCGCATATGACGGTCGCCGAGAACATGGGTTTCGGGCTGCGCATGGCGCATCGCCCCAAGGCCGAGATCGACGCCGCCGTGCTGCGAGCCGCCAAGATCCTTCGCATCACCGACCAACTCGACAAGCGGCCGAAACAGCTTTCCGGCGGCCAGCGTCAGCGTGTCGCCATCGGCCGCGCCATCACCCGCTCGCCCGACGTGTTCCTGTTCGACGAACCACTTTCCAATCTCGACGCCGCGCTGCGCACGCAGATGCGCGTCGAGCTTTCCGATCTTCACGCCAGGCTCGGCGCCACCATGGTCTATGTCACGCACGATCAGACCGAGGCGATGACAATGGCGAGCCGTATCGTCGTGCTCAATCGCGGCTCGGTCGAGCAGGTGGGCGCTCCGCTCGAACTCTACCGCAATCCGGCCAATCTTTTCGTCGCGGGCTTCCTCGGCGCACCCCAGATGAATTTTTTCGAAGTGACCGTCGCCGCTGTCTCCAGCGGCGGCGCCACGCTGTCGACCGCCGGTCTCTCTCCCTTGACTGTCGAACTGACGGAAGCGGCATCCGTACAGGTCGGCGACAGGGTGACGATGGGGATCCGGCCGGAGAGCATCAGTTTGGTCACGAAAGAGACAGCGAGCTTTGCAGGACGGGTGCGGCTGGTCGAGCATCTCGGCCGCGAGACCATCCTCTATGCCGACGCCGGCCCGCTGCAATGCGTCAGTTCCGAAAGCGGCAGCGGCAACGTCACCGTCCAGATCGGCCATGCGAGCGCCCTCTCTGCCGATGCGAGCGTCGGCTTCAAGGTCGAGCCGCGTGACGTCTATCTCTTTTCCTCTGTCGATGAGCGGGCCATCAGCGCCCGCAAACCCACCATCGCCGACTGATCTGCAGGAGCATCCTTCGTGAACAAGACTTCAAACGGCCGCCCCCTATCGGTCTGGCGCACGATCCAGACCGACCGTTTTCTGGTCGGCGTGCCGCATTACCCCGAGCATGTGGACGAGAGTTACTGGGACAATGACGCCAGGCGCATGGCCGAGGCCGGCTTCAACGTCGCCCGCCTCGGCGAATTCGCCTGGCACATTTTCGAACCGCGTGAAGGCACCTTCGATTTCGACCTGTTCGACCGGGCAATCGAGGGCCTCGCGCGTCACGGCGTCAAGACGATCTTGTGCACGCCGACCGCCACCCCGCCGCGCTGGCTGACCGCAAAGCACCCGGAAATCCTGCGACTTGATGGAAATGGCCGGTCGATGAGCCACGGCTCGCGCCAGTATGCCGACACCAGCAGCCCGGTGTTTCGCGACTATAGCCGCAAGATCACCAAGGCGATGGCGGACCACTACCGCGACAATGCAAATGTCATTGGCTGGCAGACCGACAACGAACTCAACACCAGCATGCCGGAATCCTATTCGCCGTCGGCATTGAAGGAATTCCAGGCTTATCTGCGAGAAACTTACAAGACGATAGAAAGGCTGAACTTCGTCTGGGGTGGCGACTTCTGGGCAACGGCTTACGGCGATTTCAGCGAAATTGTCTTCCCGCTGGAATTCTCACCGTCCTTTCCGGGTCCCGGTCACCTCCAGGACTACCACCGTTTTCTCGCCTTCTCGACGGCACGGTTCCAGCACGACCAGGTCGAGATCCTGAGAGCCGCGAATGCCGGTTGGTTCATCTTCCACAATCTTGGCGGATTGCGCGACATCGACTTTCGCGGCCAATTCTCCACCGATCTCGACTTCGTCGGCTACGACATCTATCCGTTCCTCTATGACGAGTTCTTTCGCCTCGGCAATCACGCCAAGATCCAGGCGCTGCATCTCGACATCTGCCGGGGATTTTCCGGCAACTACATAGTGCCGGAACAACAGTCGGGTTTTGGCGCCCAGCCGGGCTTCTGCACGCTGACGCCGGAGCCGGGCGAAATGCGACGCATGGCGATGTCGTCGGTTGCGCGTGGCGCCGATGGCATCATGTTCTTCCGCTGGCGTCCCGCGCATTTCGGCGCCGAGATATACTGGATGGGCATCATCGACCACGATGATGTCGCTCGCCAGCGCTATGACGAAGCCAGGCAGTTCGCCACCGAGATGACGGCGCTGAAAGACAAGATCCTGGGCACCTATGTGCGGATGGATGTCGGCATCGCCGGCTCGGACTTCGATAATCAGGAAGCCCACAAGACCTTCCCCATCGGCCTGCCGAGTCCGCAGGACGACGCAACCTTACTGCATCAGTATTGCTATGACCGCGGCATCGCCTGCGGCTTCATCCACCCGGAAGACGATCTGTCGAAGCTCAGGGTGTTCTACGTGCCGCACTGGGTGATCTGGAAGGACCGCTGGACCGAGCGGCTGCAAGTCTTTGCCGAAAATGGTGGCACCGTCATCATCGGCGCGCGCACCGGAACCCGCGACGAAAACAACCACGTCATCCGCGAAACGGCGCCAGGTCGGTCGTTGTCGAAGCTGACCGGCGTTCGCGTCGAGGATTTCGGACGTTTGGCGGCACCTGGGGCCAACGGCCTGTTCAACACCATGTCGCGCTCCGGGGGGCTCGTCATTCCCCCCGACAGACCGGCCGAATCCAGCCGCCGTATCCGTCGTTTTTCCGTCGGCAATCACGAGTTCGATGCCGGTTATTTCTATGAGAACCTCGCAGTCGAACCGGATGTCGAAATTATCGGGGTTTGGTCGAACCGCTACGCGGAGGGAATGCCTGCAATTACCTCCCGCGCGGTCGGCAAGGGCCGTGTGCTCTATGTCGGCACCTACTTGACTCCGGAACTGACAGCTCAGCTCGCGACCCGCACTTTCGCGGACGCGAATGTGGAGCCTCTGGTTCCGGATCTGCCGGACGGCGTCGAGGTCACGATGCGCGAGAATGACGAGCGCCGGCTGCTGTTCGTGCAAAACATCAAGGACACGCCGGTTGCGGTAACTGGCGTTCCCGCGGGCGGCAACCTGCTCGACGGCGAAAGGCCTGTCTCCGGAGTGCTGACGCTGGACGGCTATGGTTGCGCTATCATCGAATTGATCTGAGCATTGTCGCGGACGTAGCAATTCGACCGGCATCGGCAGCACGCCGGCCGGGATCGATCCATATCGAACCGGGCGCTTTGGACCGCGCTAGACACGGTTCGACGCGCTGCTGTTGCTCGCATCCGATGCCGGCGGCTACACTGCTGGTTTGACCATCGGAGCCGATGGCCCCCGTTTCATCCTTGTGAGCGCCATGAATTTCGACATTCCCGTCCGCACCGAGGCCTTTCGCAGCCGGATCGCCGACTTCATCGAGCGCGAAATCCTGCCGCTCGAAGCAGACAAGGCTTCCTATGATGGCCATGGCAACATCGCGCTGCCGCTGCTCGAAACGCTGCGGGGCAAGGCGAAAGCGGCCGGCCTGTGGTGCCTGCAGCTGAAAGCCGAGACCGGCGGGGCCGGGCTTTCCAAGATGGATATGGCCGTCTGCTACGAAGAGATGAACCGCTCGATCTTCGGTCCGGTCGTGTTCAATTCCGCGGCCCCCGACGACGGCAACATGATGGTGCTGGAAAGGCTGGGGACGCCGGAGCAGAAACAAAGATGGCTGAAGCCGATCGTCGAGGGCAAGGTGCGCTCGGCATTCGCAATGACGGAACCGCATCCGGGCGGCGGCTCGGATCCGTCGATGATCGTGACCAGAGCCGAGCGGCGCGGCGACAAATATGTCGTCAAAGGCCGCAAATGGTTCATCACCGGGGCGGAAGAGGCGAGCCATTTCATCCTCGTTGCGCGCACCTCGGACGATCCGCGTCGCGGGCTTTCGGCCTTGCTGTTTCACAAGGACCAGCCGGGCTGGCGGATCCTGCGGCGTATCGAGATCATGGGACCGGAAGAACATGGCGGCCATTGCGAGCTGGAATTCGACGGCCTGGAAGTCCCGGTCGAGGACGTGCTTGCCGGCGAAGGCAGCGGCCTCAGGGTTACCCAAGTCCGGCTCGGTCCGGCGCGGCTCACCCATTGCATGCGTTGGCTCGGACTTGCCAAGCGCTGTATCGAGATCGCGCGCGCCTATGCCGCCGAGCGCACCGGTTTCGGGCAGCTTCTGGCCGACAGGGAGAGCATCCAGCTGATGCTCGGCGACCTTGCCATGCGCATCGAGATCGGCCGCTTGCTGGTGATGAAGGCGGCCTGGGAACTCGATCGCGGCGGCTTTGCCCGCAAGGAGGTTTCGATGGCCAAGATCCAGGTCGCCAATGTGCTGCACGATGCCGCCGACGTGGCGATCCAGATCAATGGCGCCCGCGGCTATTCGAAAGACACGGTGCTTGAATGGATCTACCGCTATGCCCGCCAGGCTCGCCTGGTCGACGGCGCCGACGAGGTCCACAAGATGGTACTCAACCGCTTCCTCAACGAGGAAGGTGCAGGCTTCTGGCGCTGGCATGTCGAAGCCGGCACGCAAGACGAAACAGGTCGCGGCGAGAACGGCTGAGCCGGCATGAGAACGGATTTCGATCCAACGCGCCTGGAGGATTTTCTGAGAGCGCATTTTGGCGATGGTCAGATGGCGCTTGAGCGGATCGTCGGCGGCCAATCCAACCCGACCTACTTCGTCGACTACGGCGGCCGCCGCATGGTGCTGCGCAAGAAACCTTCGGGACCGATCCTGCGCGGCGCTCATGCCATCGATCGCGAATACCGGGTGATCGAAGCGCTAGCGGCGACAGACGTGCCGGTGCCGCGGCCGGTGCTCTTTCATGACGGCGACGAGCCGCTCGGCACGCCGTTCTATCTGATGCAGCGGCTCGACGGCAGGGTGTTCCACGATGGCGCGTTGCCGGGACTGGCGCGGGACGAGCGGCGCGGCATCTATTTCGGCATGGCCGAGGCGCTGGCAAAACTGCACGCCGTCCGGCCGGAAGAGATCGGGCTGGGCGACTATGGCCGTCCCGGGAACTATTTTGAACGGCAGATCGCGCGCTGGACCAGGCAGTTGCGGGAATCGCCGAGCGACCGCATCGCCGCGCTCGAAGCCGTAGCCGAATGGCTGCCGCGAAATCTTCCCCCAGACGACGGCCGCGTCTCGATCGCGCATGGCGACTTCCGTCTCGGCAATCTCATCTTTCATCCCGAGCGGCCCGAGGTAATCGGCATACTCGACTGGGAATTGTCGACGCTCGGCCATCCGCTTGCCGATCTCGGCTTCTGCTCGATGCCCTGGCACTCCTCAGCAGATGAATATGGCGGCATCCTCAGTCTCGATCAGGCAGCGCTCGGGATTCCGACACAGCGCGAATTCCTCGATCACTACTTCGCCCACGCCGTTCCCACGGCGCCGCTGCAGCGCTTCCATCTGGTGTTTGCCATGTTCCGCTTTGCCGTGATTTTCGTCGGCATTGCCGACCGGGTGCTGGCCGGCAGCGCGGTTGCGACCAATGCGGCAGATGTGGCGCCTCTCGCCCGCCGTTTTGCTGCACGCGCCATGGAAGTCATCGACGGCGCGCGGCCGTGGTGGCGCGAGGCTGGCAATCAGCCGAGCGAGTTGCAGCGATAACGCGGTTTAGTTCATGCGAACTTCCGGTTCCGCGAGCAGTGGAATCTCTAGGCCACGCCGCAAGCCGGTCGCCACGACCGACACCCTGAATTTTCCGGCGAGTGCCTTGTCGAAGATGGCGCCGACGATGATGTCGGCATCGCTGTCGACCTCCTCGCGGATGCGGGTAGCCGCCTCGTCGACCTCGAACAGCGTCATGTCCATGCCGCCCGATATCGAGACAAGGACGCCCTTGGCGCCCATCATCGAAGCTTCGTCGAGCAGCGGGTTGGCGATTGCCGCTTCCGCCGCCTTCTTGGCGCGGCCTTCTCCGGCGGCCTCGCCGGTCCCCATCATGGCGCGGCCCATGTCGCGCATCACCGACTTTACATCGGCGAAGTCGAGATTGATCAGGCCTTCCTTGACGATCAGATCGGTGATGCAGCCGACACCCGCATAGAGGACCCGGTCGGCCATGGCGAAGGCGTCGGCGAACGTGGTTCTGGCGTCGGCGATCCTGAACAGGTTCTGGTTGGGAATGACGATGACGGTATCGGCGCTTTCGCGCAGGCGCTCGATGCCCTCATCGGCAGCGTACATGCGGCGCCTGCCTTCGAAGACGAATGGCTTGGTGACAACGGCGACAGTCAGTATTCCGGCGGCCCGCGCTGCCTGCGCTATGACCGGCGCGGCACCTGTTCCGGTTCCACCTCCCATGCCGGCGGTCACGAAGCACATATGCGTTCCAGCAAGGTGGTCCATGATCTCGTCGATGGATTCCACGGCCGCGGCACGGCCGACCTCGGGCAGGGACCCGGCGCCCAGACCTTCGGTGATATGAGCGCCCAACTGGATCAGCCTCGTTGCCTTCGACATGGCAAGGGCCTGGGCATCGGTGTTGGCGACGATGAACTCCGCGCCCTGCAGGCCTTCGGCGATCATGTTGTTGACGGCGTTGCCGCCGCCGCCGCCGACCCCAACGACGGTGATCTTGGGCCTCATCTCCGAGATTACCGGCTTCGTCGCGGTGTTCATTGCCGTTCTCCCTGGATACGCCGAGTGGTCGCTGGAAGCTTGTCCCGGGCGCACTGCGAAAACTTTGAACCGGGCAGTGCGAATCAGGACAGCCCAGAATGCAGGGAATCAGAGCGCGGAGCGGGCTGCAAGTGCGCGATGTGCCTCATAGGCGACTTGCGCCTGAAAGTTCACGCAATGCGTCTTGATACTCGTTAATGCAGATCGTTGCCGTATGGCGCGTGTCGCCGGCACGCGCTACAACTTCGGCGCGAGGCGCTGCGCGACATGATCGGCAATCGCCAGGCAGGAGGTCAGGCCGGGGCTTTCGATGCCGAACAAATTGACCAGGCTATCCACGCCGTGCACCGCCACGTCCTGAATGACGAAGTCGGCATTGGCTTCGCCCGGACCGGACAGCTTTGGCCGGATACCGCTATAGGCGGGCTGCAGGCTGTCATCGGCCAGATCCGGCCAGTATTTGCGGATCTCGCTATAGAACCGCTCGCCACGAGCTGGATCGACGCGATAGTCGAGTTGATCGGTCCATTCGACGTCCGGCCCGAAGCGGGTGACGCCATCGAGGTCGAGCGTCAGATGAACACCGAGCCCGCCGGGTTCGGGCACCGGATAGACCAACCGCGAAAAAGGCGCCTGGCCAGCCACGGAAAAATAGTTGCCCTTGGCGTAACGCAGCCTTGGCACGAATTGCTGATCTAGCCCTTCAAGCGAGCGGGCAAGTGCGGTGGCGCCAAGCCCGGCGGCATTGACGAAGCGCGTGGTGGCGATCTCGAAGCGCTCGCCGCCGGTAGCGTCCACCGTGTCGAGCACGACGCGGCCCGCTTCGATGCGTCCGGAGGCGACGCGGGTGTTGAGGCTGAGTCCCGCCCCGTGCGCTTCGGCATCAGCCAGCAAGGCGAGCATCAGAGCGTGGCTGTCGATGATCCCGGTGGCGGGCGACAGCAGCGCCGCCGTGCACTTAAGGCTGGGCTCCAGCGCATGCGCCTCGGCTTCGCGCAAGCGCACCAGGTCGCCGGCGCCGCAAGCGCGTGCATTGGCCCGGATTGAGGCGAGCACCGGCTCCTGTTCGGCATTCGTGGCGACGATGAGCTTGCCGCAGCGCGAATGCGGAATCGCCCGCTCGTCGCAGTAGCGATAGAGCTTTTCCCGGCCGGCCACGCAGAACCGGGTCTTCAGCGATCCAACTGGATAGTGGATGCCGGCATGGATGACCTCGGAATTGCGCGAACTCGTTCCGGTGCCGATGGCGCTCTCGGCTTCCAGGACCAGCGTGTCGATGCCGCGCTGCGCCATCTCTCGCGCGATCGCCAGGCCAACAACGCCGGCGCCGGCGACAATGCAGTCGACATGGTCCACGGTTAGGTCAAGCCGAAGTTCTGCATGCGTCCATCCATCCGCTGGCCCTGTCGAAAGCGCTTGACACTATACCGTTCGAGAAAGATGCATCAAACGGCATAACGCACGGGGACCTGCTGAGCCGGACCGGCGGCAGGACTGTTCCGCGTGCAGCACAGGAGCCGTCATGGACGCAAGACCGAATTCACCCGAAGCCCGCGACATAAGCTTTCACATGCATGGCTATACGAATGCGCGTAAGCATCAGGAGTCGGGGCCGCTCGTCATCGAGAAGGGCGACGGCATCTATGTCGAGGACCGTGCCGGCAACCGCTATATCGAGGCGATGGCGGGGCTCTGGAGCGTTGCGGTCGGTTTTTCGGAGAAGCGGCTGGTCGATGCGGCAGTACGGCAAATGTCGAAGCTGCCTTACTATCACGATTTCGGCTCCAAATCGCATTCGCCGCTGATCGATCTCGCCGAGAGACTGGTGCAGATGGCGCCGGTGCCGATGAGCAAGGCGTATTTCACCAATTCCGGCTCCGAGGCCAACGATACGGCCATGAAGATGATCTGGTACCGGTCGAATGCGCTCGGCCAGCCGGCGCGCAAGAAGATCATCAGCCGCAAGAAGGGCTATCACGGCGTCACCATCGCCTCGGCAAGCCTGACCGGACTGCCCAACAACCACACTTCCTTTGACCTGCCGATTGCCAATGTGCTGCACACCTCGACGCCGCACCATTGGCGCGAGGCGCTGCCGGGTGAAAGCGAAGAGCTGTTTTCGACGCGGCTTGCCGACGAGCTGGAAAAGCTGATCCTCGCCGAAGGACCGGAAACCATCGCCGCCTTCTTCGGCGAACCAATCATGGGTGCTGGCGGCGTCATTGTTCCGCCTTCCGGCTACTGGGAGAAGATCCAGGCGGTGCTGTCGAAATACGATATCCTGCTCGTCGCCGACGAGGTGATCTGCGGCTTTGGCAGAACAGGTGAGATGTTCGGCTCGCAGACCTTCGGCATCAGGCCCGACATCATGGTGCTGTCGAAGCAGATTTCTTCGTCCTATTTGCCGATCTCGGCCTTGCTGATCAACGAGAAGGTATTCGAGCCGATCGCCGACGAAAGCAATCGTATCGGCACCTTCGGCCACGGCTTCACCGGCGGCGGTCATCCCGTTGCGGCAGCGGTCGCGCTCGAGAACCTGAAGCTGATCGAGGAGCGCGACCTTGTCGGCAACGCGCGCACGGTCGGTGCGCATATGCAGAAGCGGCTGCGCACGCTCGCGTCGCACCCGCTTGTCGGCGAGGTGCGTGGTGTCGGCCTGGTCGCAGCGGTCGAACTGGTCGGCGACAAGGCGAGCAAGGCGCCGGGGACGGCCGGGGCGCTGGGCGGGCTCGTCAACGCCTTCATGCAGCAGAACGGCGTCATCTCGCGCAACATGGGCGACGCGCTGGCTTTCTGCCCGCCGCTGATCATCACCGAGCCGCAGGTCGACCAAATGATCGACGCATTTGAACGATCGCTCGAGGCCGCCGCCAAGCAGGTCCGATCACAGAGCTGATCAGGTCAACGGCTATTCAGCGATCTCTACCGAATCCGGCACGACAACCAGCTTGCCGACGAAGTCCTTGGCGATGAAATCCGCTTGGGCGCGATGGAAATCGGAGAGCTTGTAGACGCCGCCGACCAGCGGCCGGATCTTTTGCTCCTCGATGTAGCGCACGATGCGGCGGAAGTCCGCCCGCGTTCCCTGGCTGGACCCATGCAGCTGCAACTGCTTGAGGTACATCGTGCGCAGATCGAGCTGCACGACCGGGCCGGCAATCGCGCCGGCCGTTGTGTAGCGGCCTTCGGGCCTCAAGATGCGCAGCAGGTCGTTGAAGATCGCGCCGCCGACGAGGTCGGCGACGACGTCGATCGGCTGGCCGCCGGTCGCCTGGTTGACTGCGGCCGGCAGATCGGCAACGCCACGGGTGATCACCGCCTCGGCGCCGATGTCTCGCACGGCCTGTTCCTTCCCCTTGCCGACGACCGCATAGGGAATGGCGCCGCGCGCCCGCGCCAGTTGCACGATGCCGGAGCCGACGCCGCCCGAGGCGCCGGTGACCAGCACCCGCTCGCCGGCTTTCAATGCGGCGCGTTCCAGCATCTGTTCACCGGTGAGATAGGCGCAGCAGAAGGTGGCGAGTTCGACGTCGCTCAGATCGGTGTCGACGAAATGGGCGTTCTCCGTCGGCACGGTTTGGTATTCGGCATAGCCGCCGTCACGGCCGTGGCCCATATAGTCGATGTCGGCGAGTGAATCGTCGTCGCGGTTGTAGATAGAGAAGTCGACCATCACCCGCTCGCCGATGCGAGCCGGCGAAACGCCGTCGCCGACGGCAACGATGTTGCCGACCGTGTCGGTACCCTGGATGCGTGGGAAAGTCAGCGTGTTGCCCTGACGACGCCAGGTCGACACCGCGGCGGCATCTTCCTCCGTGCCATAGGCGCCCTGGCGCACCCAGACGTCGGTGTTGTTCATGCCGCAAGCGGTGACCTTGACCAGCACTTCGCCCGGGGCGGGCGAGGGTACTTTGACGTCGGTGCGGTAGACGAGCTTTTCCGGTCCGCCATGGCCGGTCAGCAGCACGGCGGCCATGGTGGCGGGGAGGGTTTTGGTCATGGCATTCATGTCGGTTCTTCAGATGTTTGCAAACACGCTCTTCACCGCGTCGGCCGTCTTCGACACGACGATATCGGCCTCTTCCCGCGTCAGGCAGAGCGGCGGCGCGAAACCGAGAATGTCGCCCTGCGGCATGGCCCGGCCGATGACGCCGCTTGCCGCAAGGGCGGTTGCGATCTGCGGTCCGATCTTTTGCGAGGCGTCGAAGAACACGCGGTCGTCCTTGTCGGCTACGAACTCGATTGCCGCCAGCATGCCGTCGCCGCGCACCTCGCCGACATTTTTGTGACCACCGACGGCTTTCGTCAGCTCGGCGCGGAAATAGGCGCCGGTCTCGCCGGCGTTCCGCACCAGGTCCATCTCGTCGATCAGTTCCAGGTTGGCGACGCCGGCGGCCACGCAGATCGGATGCGCCGAATAGGTCCAGCCATGGCCGAGCGAGCCGAGCTTGTCTGAACCCTGCACCAGCACCTGCCAGACCTTGTCGGAGACGATGACGCCCGACAGCGGCGCATAGGCCGAGGTCAAGCCCTTGGCGATCGTGATCAGGTCGGGCCTGATGCCGTAATGGTCGGAGCCGAACATAGTGCCAAGCCGGCCAAAGCCGGTGACGACCTCGTCGGCGACCAGCAGCACGTCGTATTTCTTCAGCACCGCCTGGATCTTTTCCCAGTAGCCGGCCGGCGGCGGCACGATGCCGCCGGTGCCGAGGATCGGCTCGCCGATGAAGGCGGCGACCGTTTCCGGCCCTTCGGCGAGGATCATCTCCTCGAGCTTGTCGGCGCAGTATTGCGAAAACTGCTCTTCGCTCAGCGAGCGGTCGGCGCGGCGGAAATAGTAAGGTGCCTCGGTGTGCAGGACCGGCGCACGCGGCAGGTCGAAGGCGTTGTGGAACAGGTCGAGGCCGGTCAGCGATCCGGTCATGATGCCGGAGCCGTGATAGCCGCGCCAGCGCGAGATGATCTTCTTCTTCTCCGGCCGGCCAAGCACGTTGTTGTAGTACCAGATCAGCTTGATGTTGGTTTCGTTGGCGTCGGAACCGGAGAGGCCGAAATAAACCCTCGACATGCCTTGCGGGGCGCGGTCGATGATCATCTTGGAAAGCGTGATCGACGCCTCGGTGCCGTGCCCGACATAGGCGTGATAATAGGCGAGGTTCTTGGCCTGCGCGGCGATGGCGTCAGCGATCTTCTGGCGGCCATAGCCGACATTGACGCAATAGAGGCCGGCGAAAGCATCGATGCTCTTGCGCCCATTACTGTCCCAGATGGTGACGCCTTCGCCACCGGCGATCACGCGGGTCGGTGATTCACCCCGCGCGTGGGTGCCCATATGGGTCGAGGGATGGAAGAAGTGATCGCGATCCCAGGCGGCGAGTTCGTTGGACTGGTCGAGCATTTTTTTACTCCTAAGGAAAAGGTCGGGCGCGTCACGCCACGTCGAGGCAGAGATATTTGAGATCGGTAAAGGCTTCGAGCCCGTGACGCGAGCCCTCGCGGCCGATGCCGGACTGCTTGACGCCGCCGAAGGGGATCGGCGCGCCGGTGATCTTGACGCGGTTGATGGCGACCATGCCGTAGTCGAGCGCGCGGCCCATGCGCAATTGGCGGCCGCCATTCTCAGTCACGACATAGGCGACGAGGCCGTATTCGGTGGCATTGGCGCGGGCGGCGACTTCGTCTTCGCCGTCGAAAGGCGTCACCGCGGCGACCGGACCAAAGGTTTCCTCACGCATGATCAGGGCGTCGTCTCCAACGTCGGCAAGCAGGGTCGGCTGATAGAACAGCGGCCCGGTAGAATGGCGCTTGCCGCCTGTCAGGCAGCGCGCGCCTTTGGCAAGCGCATCGGCGACCTGCTCCTCAACCTTCTTGACGGCGCGTTCGTGCATCAAGGGTCCGATGTCGGTTTCATCAACCAGGCCATTGCCTGTCCGCAGCGCCTCGATGCGTTTGGCGAAAGCGGCACAGAACCGATCATATATCGGGCGCTGGACATAGATGCGGTTGGCGGCGAGACAGTCCTGGCCGGAAGTGGCGAATTTGGCGTCAATGGCTATGGTCACAGCCTTGTCGAGGTCGGCATCGGCAAAGACGATCAGCGGCGCATGGCCGCCAAGCTCCATCACCAGACGCTTCATCGTCGGCGCACTCTGCGCGGCAATCAGCCTGCCGATCTCGGTCGAGCCGGTGAAGCTCATGGCGCGGACGCGCGGGTCTTCGCACATCCGCCCGACGATGCTCGAAGCCTTGCCGGTGAGGACGTTGAACACGCCTGACGGAAGGCCGGCACGTTCGCCGAGTTCGGCCAGCGCCAGTGCCGAGAGCGGCGTTTCCGAGGAAGGATGCGCGACGATGGTGCAGCCCGCTGCAAGCGCGGCCGCCGCCTTGCGGGTCAGCATGGCCGCGGGAAAATTCCACGGCGTGACGACGCCGACGACGCCGAGCGGTTCGCGCCGCACCATCATCTCGGCGCCCGGCAAATGGCTGGTGACGCTTTCGGCGTTGAGGCGTTTGGCCTCCTCGGCATACCACTCGACGAAGGAAGCGGCGTAGTCGATTTCGCCTAGTGATTCCTTCAGCGGCTTGCCCTGTTCGAGCGTCATCAGCAGGGCTAGGTCATTTTTGGCGGCGACAATCAGATCGAACCATTTGCGCAATATTTTCGACCGTTCCTGCGGCAGCAATGAGCGCCAGGCGGGAAAGGCGCGCGATGCCGCATCAATCGCCGATGTCGTCTGCCGGACGTCGAGCGCGGCAACGAAAGCGACGGTGGATCCGGTGGCCGGATCGGTCACCTCGAAACTCTCAGCGGTCTCGCTCGCCGTCCAGTGGCCATCGACATAGGCGAGCTCACGCAGCAGCCGTCGGTCGGCGAGGCGATCAAGCGCTTCATGGCGCTGCGAGCGGGCAAAATGTGCGGACATCATCGGCTCCCGGTTCGGGTGATGCCGCAAGACTAGCTCTGCGCCGCAAACAGAGAGGCTGTTTCGGCGCCTGCACGTAGAGAGATTGTCTCTATCGCCCTGCCCAGCCAGACGATCTCTCCGGTATCAGGAGGACGCTTCGGTATCAGGAAGACGCCGGCAGCAGATCGGCGACCGGCAGGGCACTCTCCTCCTTCACCGTCTTGGTGACGATGTAGGTGAAATAGCGGTCGATGCCGATCTCGCGTTCGAGCAGAGTGTCGACCAACCGCTGATAGGCGTCGATGTCGCGCGCCATCACCTTCAGCAGGTAGTCGACACCGCCGCCGACAGACCAGCAGGCGACGATCTCGGGAACATCGCGGATGACCCGCTCGAAACGGTCGAAATCGGCCTGGCGGTGGCTGGCCAGCGTCACTTCCATCAGCACGGTGGCGACTGGAGCAATGGCACGCATGGCGATCCTGGCGTGATAGCCGGAGACAATGCCGGCCTTTTCCAGCTTGCGCAGCCGCGTCCAGCAAGGCGTCGGCGACAGGCCGACTTTCTCGGCCAGCGCCAGCTTGGTGATGCGGCCGTCGCGCTGGATAGCGTCGAGGATTTTCAGATCGATCGGATCGAGTTTCGCTGCAGCCATGATCGTCCACTTCTAGTTCCGGACACCATGACGGCGCATTATTTCGATTGTCAATTGCACTGATTTCGATCTCTAATAAGTCATGACATTTTGGCGACCAGATCCCGCTCTTATCCGGCGGCCGGCCTATCAATCGCTCGCCGACCAGTTCGCGCGCGCCATCCATGACGGGCGCCTGGCCAATGGCGTGCGGTTGCCGACGCACCGGCAGCTGGCCGACGATCTGAAACTTTCCGTGCAGACGGTCAGCCGTGCCTACGAGGAGCTGATCCGCCGCGGGCTGGTGTCCGGCGAGGTCGGCCGCGGCAGCTTCGTGCAGACGCAGCGCCGGGAGCCGGAGCCACCCTATCTGCCGGAGCGGCTGGGCGAGCTCATCGACCTCTCCATCCTGAAGCCGGTCTGCGAACCGATGCATCTGGAGCGGCTGAGGCAGGCGCTGGGCTGGCTCGCCGAAAACCTGCCGTCGAGCTCGGCGCTGTCGTTCAGGCCGAACATGGTGTTCCCGCGCCACCGCGTGGTGGGTGTCGAATGGCTGCGGCTCTGCGGCCTCGACGTGTCGTCGCAGAACATCAGCCTGACCAACGGCGCCACGGCCGGGATGACGGTGGCGCTGATGAGCGTAGCGCCGCCCGGTTCGACGGTCGCCACCGAAGCGATCGGCCATCACACGCTGATCCCGCTCGCCCGCTATCTCGGCTTCAACCTCGAGGGTTTGCCGATCGACGACAATGGCCTGATCCCGGAAGCGCTGGACGAGGCCTGCCGGCTTTCCGACATCCGCGCGGTGTTCGTGCAGCCCTCGGTAATCAACCCGACGGCGACGCTGATGGACGCCGCCCGGCGCGAACAGATTGCCGCCGTGGCGCGCAGGCATGACATCGCCATTATCGAAAACGACGTTCTCGGCCCGCTGGTCGAGGACCGGCCGCCGCCCGTCGCAGCGTTTGCGCCCGAGCGCACGCTCTACGTCACCAGCTTCACCAAGATCGTGGTGCCCGGCCTGCGCATCGGCTATCTCGCGGCGCCCGATCGTTATGTCGCTGCCGTCGCCAACCGCCACCTGGTCTCGAACTGGATGGCGACGCCGATGGTGGCGGAGATCGCCACCAAATGGGTGACTGACGGCACCGCGATGGAACTCGTCCGATGGCAGCGGCTGGCTTTGCGGCGGCGTCTGGCCATCGCCGCCGAGGTGCTTGCCGGAGTGGATTATCGGGCCCATCGCGACGGGCTGCATGTCTGGCTGCAGCTGCCCGATGACCGGGGCGAGGAAAGCTTTGTTTCCCAGGCTCGCCTGCAGGGCGTGGCGATCGCGCCCGGCACGTCCTTTCGCATTTCGCAGATGCCCTGGCATCCTGCCGTACGGATTTCGCTGGGCTCGACCACAGAGGGGGAACTGCGTGCCGGTCTCGGCGTTGTCACCAAGCTTCTGCTCGGCGATCCCGAGCATCTTCTGCTCGCGATCTAGGCAGCAACTGTCGGGGAATTCTGCGGAGTCCAAAATATTGTCATGATATTATTTTCTTGATTGACATGATTTGCCGCGATCCGCATCGTTAAGGCATAGCTTCTCCAGCACGGGAAATTCATTGTCGGCGCCCATCATCAAGATCGACGGCATTTCGAAAAGCTTCGGCACCTTCAAGGTGCTGGACGGCCTCTCGATGCAAGTCATGCCCGGCGAGAAGCTGGCGCTGATCGGCCCGTCGGGTTCGGGCAAAACGACGATCCTGCGCATCCTGATGACGCTCGAGCGCATTGACAGCGGCCACATCCAGGTCGACGGCGAGCAGCTGTACCACATGGAGCGTAACGGCCGGCTGTTGACGGCGGATGAGCGGCATTTGGCAAAGATGCGCCAGAAGATCGGCATGGTCTTCCAATTGTTCAATCTGTTTCCGCACAAATGCGTCATCGACAATGTGACGCTGGCACCGATGCTGACCAAAGGCATGCCGCGGGCCGCCGCCGAGAAGCGGGCGATGGAACTGCTCGACATGGTCGGCATGGTCGACAAGGCCAAAGCGATGCCGGCGCAGCTTTCCGGCGGACAGAAGCAGCGCGTCGCGATTGCCCGGGCGCTGGCGCTCTCGCCGAAGATCATGCTGTTCGACGAGGTCACCTCGGCGCTCGACCCGGAACTTGTCGACGAGGTGCTCAACGTCATGCGCAAGCTCGCCGCCGAGACCGACATGACCATGCTGCTGGTCACCCACGAGATGGGTTTCGCCCATGACTTCGCTGACCGGGTGCTGTTCTTCGATCGCGGCAGAATAGTCGAGGAGGGCAAGCCCGATGAGATTTTCCGCCATCCCAAACAGGAGCGCACGCAAGGCTTCCTGAAGAAGATCATTGCGGCCGGACATCGGGTCTGACCGCCATGCGAGGCGGCGACGCCTCAAGCAAACCAAGAAGACAGACAAACAAGGAGTTGGGAACAATGAAGAAATTTGCCATTTTGGCCGGCGTCGCCGGTATTGCACTGACGGCGGTGTTGGCCGCCTCGACGGCCGGCTCGGCCGATGACAGCAAGCTCGAGCAGCTCAAGGCGCAAGGCTTTGCCCGCGTCGCCATCGCCAACGAGCCGCCCTATACGGCGGTCGCTGCCGACGGCAAGGTTTCGGGTGCGGCGCCCGACGTTGCCCGTGAAATCTTCAAACGCCTTGGCGTCAACGATATCGTCGCCTCGATCTCGGAATATGGCGCGATGATCCCCGGCCTGCAGGCCGGCCGCTTCGACGTCGTCACCGCCGGCCTGTTCATGAAGCCGGAACGTTGCGCGGCGGTCGTGTATTCGGAGCCGGTGCTGTGCGACGCCGAGGCGATGCTGGTGAAGAAGGGCAACCCGAAGGGCTTCAAGAGCTATGAGGATGTCGCCAAGGACGCGAGCGCGACGATCGGCGCGCCGGGCGGCGGCACCGAAGAGAAGCTGGCGCTCACCGCCGGCGTGCCGCGCGAGCGCGTCATCGTTGTGCCGGACGGCCAGAGCGGCCTGAAGATGCTGCAGGACGGCCGCATCGATGCCTATTCGCTGCCGGTGCTGTCGATCAACGACCTGGTCAAGAAGGCCAATGATCCGAACCTCGAAGTCGTCGCGCCGGTGGTCGGCGCACCGGTCTATTGCGACGGCGCGGCATTCAAGAAGGGCGACGAGGCGCTGCGCGACGCCTATGACGTCGAACTGGCGAAGCTGAAGAAGTCCGGCGAGTTCGCCAAGATCATCGAGCCCTATGGCTTCTCGGCGGCGGCGGCGATGTCGACGACGCGCGACAAGCTCTGCTCGGCGAAGTAACCACCTCTTCCTTCTCCCTGTTCGCGGGGAGAAGGTGGCCCCAAGGGCCGAATGAGGGGCGACGCCAGCTTCTGACAAGTTGGCTCTGCCCCTCATCTGCCTGCCGGCATCTTCTCCCGTAGACGGGGAGAAGGACGCTGAAGCGAACGCCTTGCCAAATATTCAATGCGGAGCTTTTTCGATCCAATGACCCAATGGTCCGGCTATTTCGGCCTGATATTGCAAGGAGCGCTTGTCACCATCGAGCTGACGCTGATGGGGTCGGTGCTGGCCTTGATCATGGCCTTTCTTGCCGGACTGGGGCGGCTGTCGCGGTTTTTCGTGCTGCGCGCGCTGGCGACCGCCTATATCGAGTTCTTTCGCGGCACCTCGATCTTCGTGCAGCTGTTCTGGGCCTATTTCGTGCTGCCTTTGGCCGGCATTTCACTGACGCCGCTGCAGGCCGGCGTGCTGGCGCTGGGCCTCAATGTCGGCGCCTATGCAGCGGAAGTGGTACGTGGCGCCATCAAGTCGATCGGCCGCGAACAATATGAGGCCTGCACTGCGCTCAATCTCGGCCGCTGGCAAGGCATGCGCCATATCATCCTGCCGCAGGCGCTTTTGGTGATGCTGCCGACCTTCGGCAACAACGCCATTGAATTGCTCAAGGCCACCGCCGTCGTCTCGCTGATCTCGCTTGCCGACCTGACCTTCCAGGCGCAGGTGGTGCGCTCGCAGACCGGCAACACGCTGGTGCCGTTCAGCACCATCCTCGTCATCTATTTCGCCCTGGCGCTGCTCATCTCATGGGGCGTGCGGTCGCTGGAACGCCGCATGGCGCGTGGCCTGGACGGGGTGCGCGTCTGATGGATCGGGCCTCATAATGGAATGGGATTGGGATTTTGTCCGGCAGATCCTGCCGACGCTGATCGAGGGGGTGAAGATCACCATCCTGGCGACGCTGCTCGGCTCGGTGCTGGCGGCCGTCGTGGGGCTGGGCATCGCGTTGGCGCGCCGTTCGCCGAACAGGGCTCTGTCGCGCACCGTCGGTTTCCTTGCCGAGTTCATCCGTGGCACGCCGCTGTTGGTGCAGCTCTATTTCATCTTCTACGTGCTGCCGGATTTCGGCGTGCTGTTGCCGCCGCTGGTGGCGGGCGTGATCGGCCTCGGGCTGCATTACGGCACCTACACGGCCGAGGTCTACCGCGCCGGCATCGATAATGTGCCGCGCGGCCAATGGGAAGCGGCCAAGGCCTGCAATCTGAACGCCACGCAGACGTGGACGCACATCATCATTCCCCAGGCGATTCCGCCGATGATCCCGGCGCTTGCCAATTATTTCATTGCCATGTTCAAGGAGACGCCGCTGCTGTCGGCGATCACCGTGCTGGAACTGATGAACCAGGCCAAGAGCGTCGCCAACACCTATTATCGCTATATCGAACCGATCACGTTGGTCGGCGCCTTCTTCCTCGTCATCAGCCTGTTCTCGGTGGTGCTGCTGCGCTGGCTGGAACACCGCTATGGGCGGATCGAAAGATGATTGCTGCACCCGATATCCGCCTGCGCTCGGCCCGGCCGGCGCTCGATGCGCGTCCGCTGGAAAAGCGGGTCGGGCTGATCATCCTTGCCACCGACCATACGAGCGAACCGGATTTTCGCCGCATGGTGGCAAGCGACCGCATCGGCGTCTATGTCGCGCGTATTCCCTACGCCAACCCGACGACGCCCGAGAATTTGCGCAAGATGCAGCCGTCACTGACGGCGGGCGCGGGCCTCATCCTTCCCGACGAGCCGCTCGACGCGATCTGCTATTCCTGCACCTCGGCCTCCGTCGTGATTGGCGATGCCGAAATCGAGGCGGCGGTGCAGGCCGCGAAACCCGGCGCGCCGGTGGTCACGCCGCCGATGGCGGCGGTGCGCGGCCTGAAGGCGCTGGGCGCCAGGACAATCAGCATTCTCACCCCTTATACGGTCGAGACCAGCCGGCCGATGGCGGCCTATTTCGCGGCGCACGGTTTCGAGATCGCCAGCTTCACTTGCCTTGGCTTCGAGGACGACCGTGAGATGGCGCGGATATCGCCGAAGTCCTTGGTCGATCTGGCCCGCGAAGCGACTGATGCGCAAGCCGACGCGCTGTTCGTCTCCTGCACGGCGCTACGGTCGGCGGCAGCAGTGGTCGGCATGGAGGAAGCCATCGGCCGCCCCGTCGTCACCAGCAACCAGGCGACGGCCTGGAATTGCCTGCGGCTTTGCGGCGACGACGAGCCGCGGGCCGAATTCGGCCGCCTGATGACGCTGCCGTTGAACTGATTGATGAGCCATGACCGCTTCCCAGATAAGCCTCTCCGATATCCACGCCGCGCGCGAGCGCATCGCAGGCAAAGTCGAGCGTACGCCGACCGTCACTTCCCGAAGTCTTTCCTATCACTTGGGCGCGCCTGTTTATCTCAAGCTCGAACATCGGCAGACCACCGGCGCCTTCAAGTTGCGCGGTGCCTCGAATGCTATCGCTTCGCTGACACAAGGGGAGAAGGCGCGCGGTGTAGTCGCCGCCTCGACCGGCAATCACGGCCGGGCGCTTGCCTATGCCGCTCAACTGCAAGGCATCCACGCGACGATCTGCATGTCGCGGCTCGTGCCTGAGAACAAGCTCGAGGAGATCCGTCGGCTTGGCGCCGAGATCCGCATCGTCGGCAACAGCCAGGACGAGGCGCAGCAGGAAGTCGAACGGCTGGTCGCGGAAGAGGGGCTGATCATGCTGCCGCCTTTCGACCATCCTGCGATCGTCGCCGGGCAAGGGACACTTGGGCTGGAGATCATGGAACAAGTTGCGGACGCCGCTTTGGTGTTGGTGCCGCTGTCAGGCGGCGGGCTGGCGGCTGGCGTCGCTGCTGCCGTGAAGGGCGTCAGCCCGGCAACGAAGGTCGTCGGCGTTTCGATGGCGCGCGGTGCTGCGATGAAGGCAAGCCTCGATGCCGGGCATCCGGTGTTGGTCGAGGAACTTCCGACGTTGGCCGATTCACTCGGCGGCGGCATCGGCCTCGACAACCGGCTGACCTTCTCGATGTGTCGCGACCTGCTTGACGGCGTGATCCTGCTCAGCGAGGACGAGATCGCCGCCGGCATTCGTCATGCTTATGAGCAGGAGCGCGAGGTCGTCGAGGGCGCCGGCGCGGTCGGCATCGCGGCCGTGCTTGCCGGCAAGGTCAAAGCGAACGGCGCGACGGTGCTCGTTCTGTCCGGCCGCAATATTGACATGACACTGCACCGCAAGATCATCTGCGGCGAAGCAATTGCGGAGCACGCAGCATGAGCCGGATGACGATCCTCACCGAAGCTGAATTGCGCAAGATCGTGAAGCTCGATCTCGATGCCGTCGCCTGCGTCGAGAACGCATTTCGTGCACTCGCCACCTTGCCGGTGGCGATGCCGCCGATCCTACGGCTGGACATTCCAGAGCATCGTGGCGAGGTCGACGTCAAGACCGCCTATGTGCCGGGCATCGATGGTTTTGCGATCAAGATCAGTCCCGGCTTTTTCGACAATCCGAAGCTCGGCCTGCCCAGCGTCAACGGCATGATGGTGCTGCTGTCGGCGAAAACCGGTCTGGTCGAGGCGCTGCTGCTCGACAATGGCTATCTCACCGACATCCGCACCGCCGCCGCCGGTGCGGTCGCCGCCAAGCATCTGTCGCGGCCGGACTCCTCCGTCGCTGCGGTCTTCGGCGCCGGTGTTCAGGCCGGACTGCAGCTCGAGGCGCTGATGCTGGTGCGGCCGATCACCGAGGCCCGCATCTGGGCAAGGGATGCCGCCAAGGCCGAAGCGGCGGCAGATACGCTGCGCGAAAGGCTGGGCATTATCGTTCACGCCGAGCCCGACGCGGCAAAGGCAGCGGCCGATGCCGACATTATCGTCACCACGACGCCGTCGACCGAGCCGCTGATCAAGGCCGGCTTCGTCTCCGCCGGCCAGCACATCACCGCGATGGGGTCGGATGCCGAGCACAAGAACGAGATCGCGCCGGCGATCCTGCGCATGGCCGATCTCTACGTCGCCGACAGCGCCAAGCAGACGCGGCGCCTGGGCGAACTGCACCATGCCATCGCGGCGGGCGTGATGGCGGCCGATGCCGAGATCACCGAGCTCGGCCACATCATCGCCGGCGAAAGGCATGGCCGGCGTTCGGACAGCGACATCACCATCGCCGACCTGACCGGCACCGGCGTGCAGGACACGGCGATCGCCACGTTCGCCCGCGACCGTGCGCGGGCGGCCAAGAGCGGTACGATTTTCGAAAGCTGATGCTGGCCGCAAGGCCCAACAAACGAGGACCAAGAACAATGCAGCCGAATTTGAAATTCTCGCGCGGCGAATATGCGGACCGCCTCGCCAAGACGCGGAAGGCCATGGAGGCCAAGGGCGTCGATCTGCTGATCGTCAGCGATCCGTCCAACATGGCCTGGCTGACCGGCTATGACGGCTGGTCGTTCTATGTGCACCAGGCCGTTATCGTGCCGCCGTCGGGCGAGCCGGTGTGGTACGGGCGCGGCCAGGACGCCAACGGCGCCAAGCGCACCGCCTATCTCGCGCACGACAACATCGTCGGCTATGCCGACCACTATGTGCAGTCGACCGAGCGCCACCCGATGGATTTTCTGTCCAGCGTGCTCGCCGACCGCGGCTGGGGCAAGCTCAGCATCGGCGTCGAGATGGACAATTACTGGTTCTCGGCCGCTGCCTTCGCGTCGTTGCAGAAGCATTTACCCAACGCCCGCTTCGTCGACGCCACGGCACTGGTCAACTGGCAGCGCGCGGTGAAGAGCCCGACCGAAATCGACTATATGCGCAAAGCCGCCCGCATCGTCGAAGCGATGCACCAGCGCATCGTCGACAAGATCGAAGTCGGCATGCGCAAATGCGACCTGGTCGCCGAGATCTATGACGCCGGCACGCGCGGCGTCGATGGCATCGGCGGCGACTATCCGGCGATCGTGCCGCTGCTGCCGTCGGGCGCCGATGCGTCGGCGCCGCATCTGACTTGGGACGACAGGCCGATGAAATCGGGCGAAGGCACCTTCTTCGAGATTGCCGGCTGCTACAACCGTTACCATTGTCCGCTTTCCCGGACAGTGTTCCTTGGTAAACCGACGCTGGAATTCCTCGACGCCGAGAAGGCGACCCTGGAAGGCATGGAAGCGGGGCTTGCCGCCGCCAAACCCGGCAACACATGCGAGGACATCGCCAACGCGTTCTTCGTGGTGCTGAAGAGATACGGCATCGTCAAGGACAACCGCACCGGCTACCCGATCGGGCTTTCCTATCCGCCGGATTGGGGCGAACGCACCATGAGCCTGCGCCCCGGCGACCGTACCGAGCTCAAGCCCGGCATGACCTTCCATTTCATGACCGGCCTGTGGCTGGAGACGATGGGACTGGAGATCACCGAGTGCATCCTGATCACCGAAACGGGGGTCGAGTGCCTGGCCAATGTGCCGCGCAAGCTGGTGGTGAAGAATTGAGCCCGATGTCCAGCCTTCGCCCATCACCGATCACGCCGACCGTCGATTTCGAGCGCGACGGCGTGCAGCACGGTTTCCTGCGCCTGCCTTACAGCCGTGACGATTCGGCTTGGGGATCGGTGATGATCCCGGTCTGCGTCATCCGCAACGGCAACGGGCCGAGCGCATTGCTCACCGGCGGCAATCATGGCGACGAGTATGAGGGGCCGCTGGCGCTTTATGACCTCGCCCGCATGCTCGATCCGAGGCAAGTCAGCGGCACGGTCATCATCGTGCCGGCGATGAACTATCCGGCGTTCCGCGCCGGCACGCGCACCTCGCCTATCGACAAGGGCAATCTCAACCGCAGCTTTCCCGGCCGGCCCGACGGCACGGTGACCGAGAAGATCGCCGACTATTTCCAGCGCGAATTGCTGCCCCGTACAGACATCGCGCTCGATTTCCACTCCGGCGGCAAGACGCTCGATTTCGTGCCGTTCTGCGCCGCCCATATCCGGCCCGACAAGGCGCTGGAAGAGAAGGGGTTCGCGGCGGTAGAAGCGTTCTCCGCGCCTTGGTCGATGAAGATGCTGGAGATCGATGCAGTCGGCATGTTCGACACTGCCGCCGAGGAGATGGGCAAGCTGTTCATCACCACTGAGCTCGGCGGCGGTGGTACTTCCCGCGCGGAAACGGTGCGCATCGCCCGGCGCGGCGTGCTCAATGTGCTGCGCCATGCCGGCATCGTCGCCGGCGAGGTCGAAACGCGCCCGACCCGCTGGCTGGACATGCCGTCCGGCGATTGCTTTTTGTTCGCCGAGGACGACGGGATGATCGAGACGATGATCGATGTCGGCGAGCCGGTGGCAGAGAACCAGGTGCTGGCGCGGGTCCATTCCATAGGCCGCACCGGCGGCGCTCCGCAGGAGATCCGGGCCAAAATGTCCGGTCTATTGGCGGCTCGGCATTTCCCCGGATTGGTCAAGGCTGGCGACTGTGCTGCTGTGGTGGCGGTGCTGGTCTCTTGAGGGCTAGAGCGGGATGCGTTCAAATTTGAAGCGGGCATCCCTATCTGTTTGTTTTAGCCGCATTTCTGCGACGCCAAGTGATTCGCTTGGCTGCAAAATGCTCTAGAAGGCCGATGTCGGAACCGGCTCGGCCTTGCCCTTGGGGCGATCACCGATGGCAAAGACGGCGCTCGCCTCGCTGACGATTGAGACATGATCCTTGGCGGCTGTTCCGGCGGCCGCACTGTCGCCGCGCATGATTGCAGTAACGATGGCATCATGCTCCTGCCAGGACTGGGCCAGCCGGCCGGGCAGCATGAATTGCGCGCGCCGGAACGGCGCCAGGCGGCCGCGGGTCATGACTGTCAGTTCATAAATGTGCTTGCTGTGGGCGCCGCGATAGAGCCGGGTGTGGAACTCGGTGTTGAAAAGCTCATACTCTTCTTCGGCACCGAGCTGCACAAAGCGCGCCGAGGCCTGATGCTCTGCCTCGAGCGTGCGGCGCTCGCCGGCCGTCATGCGTTCGGCCGAAAAGCGCGCGCAGATCGCCTCAAGCTCGGCCATGCTCTCGAACATCGAGGCGAGATGCTCCTGCGTCACCACGGCGACAGTGGCGCCGCGGTTGGGCCGTCTTTCTACCAAGCCCATGGCGCTGAGCCGGCTGAGCGCCTCCCTGATCGGGGTACGTGAGACGTCGAAGCGGGCGGCGAGCGAGGCTTCGTCGAGCTTTTCGCCGGGGCGCAGGAAACCGGTCACGATCCGGTCACTGATCGCCCTCACCATCTGATCGACGGTCGTGCCCGACCTGATCAAATTGCGCTTTCCCGACACGTCTCCTCCGTCCAGTCTTTTCGCATGCAGCCGTGGGCCAGGCGGCTCATCGGCCGTTTCGACTCCGCCGCAACTCTGTATGCCTGTATTTTAGCCTGCATGTCAAACTGGTTATTTTAAAGGCAAAAAGTGTATGCAATTGCTCCGGCTTTGAGCAGGCCATGGTGATGTCTTCATTGATATCATTGATGAAATTCCGTTTATCAAACTGGCATGCTGATTGCATACACTTCTTCATTGAGGTGTTAACCGGCCCCCAAAGGCCCCACAGAGGGAGCATTCACATGACCGAGAGATTCATGCTTAGCCGCCGCGACCTGCTCAAGACTTCCGCCGCCGGAGCGGCGCTCGGCCTTGCGTCCGCATCGTTTCCGATCAGCAGGGCTTTTGCTGCGACGGCCACCGTCGGCTTCATCTATGTCGGGCCAAAGGACGATTACGGCTATAACCAGGCGCATGCCGAAGGCGCCGTCACGCTGAAGGGAATGGAGGGCATCTCCGTCGTCGAGGAGGAGAACGTGCCGGAGACGGTCGACGTCCAGAAGACGATGGAATCGATGATCAACCTCGACGGCGCGTCGCTGATCTTCCCGACCTCATTCGGCTATTTCGATCCACACATGCTCGCCATGTGTGCGAAATTCCCGGACGTGCAGTTCCGCCATTGCGGCGGCATGTGGAATAAGGACAAGCATCCGATGAATGCGGGTTCCTATTTCGGCTATATCGGCATGGGCCAGTATCTCAACGGCGTCGTCGCCGGTCACACCAGCAAGACCAAGAAGCTCGGCTTCGTCGCGGCAAAGCCGATCCCGCAGGTGTTGCTCAACATCAATTCCTTCCTGCTCGGCGCGCGCTCGGTCGACCCGACCATCGCTTGCCAGGTGATCTTCACCGGCGAGTGGTCGCTGGCGGTCAAGGAGGCGGAGGCCACCAATGCGCTGGTCGACCAAGGTGCCGACGTCATCACCTGCCATGTCGACAGCCCCAAGGTGGTGGTCGAGACGGCGGCCGGACGTGGCGCCTTCATCTGCGGCTATCATGCCAACCAGAGCCCGCTGGCGCCGGAAAAATACCTGACCGGCGCGGAATGGAACTGGGCCAAGGTCTACAAGATGTTCGTCGACGATCTGGTGGCCGGCACGCCGCTGCCCAATTTCACGCGCGGCGGCCTTGCCGACGGCTTCGTCAAGATGAGCCCGCTCGGCCCCGCCGTCGGCGATGCCGCCCGCAAGCAGTTCGACGGCACGCTTGCCGAAATGATGAAAGGCGGGTTTTCCGTCATCAAGGGTCCGTTGAAGAGCAACAAGGGCGTTGTTGTCGCGACCGAAGACCAGACCTTCGCCGAGACCGCGATCGAGCTCGAAAGCATGGACTACCTCGTCGAGGGCGTCGTCGGTTCGACCGCCTGAACCGGATCGGAGACGGGGCCATGGCAGACACGGTCAGCACTGCGGGCGCACCGGCGCTGTTTGGCGCCAAGAATTATCCGGCGGCGCTCGAATGGGTGGCGCGGCGGGCGGAAGCCTTCGTCATACCGCTCGCGGCACTGATCGTCGGCATGGCGCTGTTCAGCCTGTTCATTGCGCTGGTCGGCAAGTCGCCGGTGCAGCTCTATGAAACGATGTGGCGCGGCGGCTTCGGCTCGTGGTTCTCGATCCAGAATTCGCTGTCGCGGGCAGCGCCGCTTTTGCTGGCAGCGCTTTGCGTTGCGCTGCCGGCCCGGCTCGGCCTCGTCGTCATCGGCGGCGAAGGCGCGATCGTGCTGGGCGGCGTTGCCGCCGCCGCCATCGGCGTCGCAGTGAATGGCGCGCCGGCTTTTCTGGTCATCCTGCTGATGGGCGTGGCGGGCATGGTCGCCGGCGGCATCTGGATCGGCGCCGTCGGCGCGCTCCGCCACTACCGCGCCGTCAACGAAACCATCTCCAGCCTGCTGATGGCCTATATCGCCATCGCGCTGATGAATCATCTGGTCGAAGGACCGCTGCGCGATCCAGCCTCGCTCAACAAACCCTCGACTGAGCCGCTGGCGGATGCCTACCGCATCGGCAACATTCCAGGCATGGACGTGCACTGGGGCCTCGTCGTCGGCATCGTCGCCTGCGTCCTGTCCTGGCTGTTGATCGAAAAGACTCGCTGGGGGTTTGCCGCTCGCATTGCCGGCGGCAATGTCAGGGCGGCCCAGGTGCAAGGGCTTGCCGTCGGACCGCTGATCGTCGGCTTCACCGGGCTGGCCGGCGGCTTTGCCGGGTTAGCCGGCATGCTGGAAGTCGGCGCCGTGCAAGGCAGCGCCAACGCCTCGCTCGCCGCCGGCTACGGCTATACCGGCATCCTCGTCGCCTTCCTCGCCCGCCACAATCCGCTCGCCATCATCCCGGTCGCCGTCCTGCTCGGCGGCGTCGGCGCTTCCGGCGGGCTGATCCAGCGCCGCATGGACTTGCCCGATGCCACCGTGCTGGTGCTGCAAGGCATGCTCTTCGTCGTCATCCTGTTCAGCGAAACTTTTTACGGCCGCTTCAAGGTCTTCAATCCGGATCTGTGGAAGAGGCCCGATCTCTTGAAGGGGGCTACGTCATGAAGGGGACTGGCTGATGGAGGCGACCGAGATCGGTCTGTGGGGCGTGCCGCTCGCCATTCTTGGCGGCGCCATCCGCGTCTCGACGCCGTTCATCTTCGTGTCGCTGGGCGAAGCCATCACCGAGCGCTCCGGCCGCATCAATCTCGGCCTCGAAGGCACGCTTGTCTTCGGCGCAATGACCGCCTATGCGGTAGCGGTGATGACCGGCTCGCCATGGCTCGGCCTGCTGGCTGCCGCAGGTGCCGGTCTTTGCTTCGGCCTGTTCCATGGCTGGATCTGCAAATTCCGCGGCGTGAACGACATCGCCATCGGCATAGCGCTGATGCTGTTCGGCTCCGGTCTCGCCTTCTTCTTCGGCAAGCCGTTCATCCAGCCCTCGGCGCCCAACCTGCCGGCCATCGCCTTCGGTGGCTGGTCGAACATTCCGCAGGTGCAGGCCGCGCTCAACGTCAACGTCCTGTTCCTGATCGGCGCGGCACTTGCGCTGTTCCTGTGGTGGGCCTTCCGCAACACCCGCGCCGGCCTGATCGTGCGCGTCGTCGGCGACAGCTCCGATGCGGCGCGCGCCATGGGCCTCAATCCGAACACTGTGCGCCTGCTTGCGACAGGCATCGGCGGCGCGCTCGCCGGCATCGGCGGCGCTTATCTGTCGCTCTATTATCCCGGCAGCTGGACCGAACGCATCTCGTCGGGGCAGGGGCTGATGGCGGTGGCGCTGGTCATCTTCGCGCGCTGGAACCCGCTTGGCTGCTTTGCCGCGGCGCTTTTGTTCGGCGGCGCCGGGGCGCTCGGCCCCGCATTGCAATCGGTGGGGGTCACGCAGGGCTACTATCTCTTCTACGCCGCACCTTACATCCTCACGCTCATCATCATGATCGCCACCTCGTCGCCGAGCCGCTCGCTTGCCGGCGCGCCAGGCGAGTTGTCGATCACCAAATGACTGGAGTTTTTGCGATGAACGCCAGAGCCGAGATCACCCAGCGCTACATCGACGCCGACCCCTATCCGTGGCCCTATAATGGCGAGCTGCGGCCGGACAATACGGCGTTGATCATCATCGACATGCAAACCGATTTCTGCGGGCCGGGCGGCTATGTCGATCATATGGGCTACGATCTTTCGCTGGTGCGGGCGCCGATCGAGCCGATCAAGTCGGTGCTCGCAGCCATGCGGGCCAAGGGCTACACCATCATTCACACGCGCGAAGGCCACCGGCCCGATCTCGCCGACCTGCCGGCCAATAAGCGCTGGCGCTCACGCCGTATCAATGCCGGCATCGGCGACCCCGGACCTTGCGGGCGCATCCTGGTGCGCGGCGAACCGGGCTGGGATATCATCCACGACCTCTATCCGGTCGTGGGCGAACCGATCATCGACAAGCCGGGCAAGGGCTCGTTCTGTGCTACCGACCTGGAGCTGATCCTCCGCCAGCGTGGCATCGAAAACATCGTGCTGACCGGCATCACTACCGATGTCTGCGTTCACACGACGATGCGCGAGGCCAACGATCGCGGTTTCGAATGCGTGATGCTGGAGGATTGCTGCGGCGCGACCGACTATGGCAACCATCTCGCTGCAATCAAGATGATCAAGATGCAGGGCGGCGTGTTCGGCGCAGTATCGAACTCGGCGTCCTTCGTCGCGCAACTGCCGTGAGGAGACGATTTTGAGCGGAACCCCCGGCAAGAAAGCCGTCGGCGTCGAGACCATCGGCATGGCCATGCGCTTCGGCGCCTTCACCGCGCTGGACGACGTCTCGATCAAGGTGCCGGCGGGATCGTTCCATGCGCTGCTCGGCGAAAACGGCGCCGGCAAGTCGACGCTGGTCAAATGCATGATGGGTTTTTACCACCCGACCTCCGGCGACATGCTGGTCGATGGCCGCGAGGTCGCGATCGCCAGCCCGAAGGATGCGTCAGCGCTCGGCCTGGGCATGGTCTACCAGCACTTTACCCTGGTCCCGTCGCTGACCGGTGCGGAAAACCTGGTCATTTCGCGCGAGAAGGTGCCCGGCGTCATCGACTGGCGCAAGGAGCGCGCCGCACTTGCGCAATTCATGCAGCGGATGCCGTTCAAGCTGCCGCTCGATGTCAAGGTGGCGGAACTTGCCGCCGGTGAGAAGCAGAAGCTCGAAATCATCAAGCAGCTCTATCTCGGCCGCAGTTTCCTGGTGCTCGACGAGCCGACCTCCGTGCTCACTCCCGGCGAGGCGCAGGAGGTGCTTGGCCTAGTGCGCGACATGACAAGGAGCGGCGACCTTACGGTGCTGATGATCTCGCATAAATTTCATGAGGTGACGGCGTTTGCCGACGACATCACGGTGCTGCGCAAAGGCAAGCTGACCGGAACGGGGAAGGTCTCGGAACTCTCCCACAAGCAGATGGCGGCGATGATGATCGGCGACCAGCCGATTGCAGCGCTCGACAGTCGTGCTCCGGTGCCGGCCGGAGCCCGGCAGGTTCTGACGGTGAAATCGCTGAAGGCGCCCGACCGAACGGGGCTGAAAACCATCGACATCGGCGAACTCGATGTGAAGTCCGGCGAGATCGTCGGCATTGCCGGCATCTCCGGCAACGGCCAGAAGGAGTTTCTCGAGGTCCTTGCCGGACAGCGGGCACGCAATGCCGGCGACGTTCTGGTGAAGGGCTCGCCCTATGGCGCCAGCCGCAGCGAGGCACGCACGCTCAATGTCCGCTTCATTCCGGAGGAACCGTTGCGCAACGCTTGCGCGCCGCGGATGACGGTGGCGGAAAACATGGCTTTCCGCACCTTCGACCTGAACGAAGCCGGCAAGCCGATCAACTGGATCAGGATGAGTGCCATCAGGGACTACGCGGCCCGCCTGGTCGAACAGTTCAAGGTCAAGACGGCCTCGCTCGCTTCGCCGATTTCGTCGCTGTCAGGCGGCAATGTGCAGCGCGCCGTGCTGGCGCGCGAGCTGACAGGCGACGTTGATCTTCTGATCGTCTCCAATCCGTGCTTCGGCCTCGACTTCTCCGCCGTCGCCGAGATCCGCGCCCGCATCATGAAGGCGCGCAACGCCGGTGCCGCCGTGCTTTTGATGTCGGAGGACCTCGACGAGCTGCTCGAACTCTCCGACCGCATCTTCGTCATGTCCGACGGCGCGCTGGTCTACGAGACGCCGATCGCGCAGGCGAGTGTGCAGACGATCGGCGAGCACATGGCGGGACATCATTGATGGCGGAGATCGACGCGCTGCCGTTTCCGTTTGTCTTCAAGCCTGAGGCGATGGCGCTGGTCGTCATCGACATGCAGCGCGACTTTGCCGAACCCGGCGGCTTCGGCGCCAGCCTCGGCAACGACGTCAGCCGGGTGGTGGCGATCGTGCCGACGGTGAAGAGACTGATCGAGGGATTTCGCGCCGCCGGCCTGCCGGTCATCCACACGATGGAGTGCCACAAGGCAGACCTTTCGGATCTGCCTCCGGCTAAGCGCAATCGCGGCAATCCGTCGATCAGAATCGGCGACACTGGGCCGATGGGCCGTGTGCTGATCGTCGGCGAGCCAGGAACGGCGATCCTCGATGAACTTGCCCCATTGCCTGGCGAGATCGTCATCGAAAAACCGGGCAAGGGGGCGTTCTATGCGACCAGCTTCGGCGATGACCTGAAACGGCTCGGCGCGCAGCAATTGGTCTTTGCCGGGGTGACGACGGAGGTCTGCGTGCAGACGACGATGCGCGAGGCCAACGACCGCGGCTATGAATGCCTGCTCGCCGAGGATGCGACCGAGAGCTATTTTCCGGAGTTCAAGGCGGCTGCCTTGGCCATGATCAGGGCGCAGGGCGCCATCGTCGGCTGGACGGCGACAACGGACCAGGTGCTCGAGGGACTTTCCAATGCCTAACATTGCATACCAGGCTCTCATCCAAGGGGGCTGGCGTGATCTGCCATTCGAGCATTTTCGCGAAGGCATCACAGTGCATTGGCTGCTCAAGGGCAGTCCGGTCGAGCCGTCGGTCGCGATCCTGAATTACCGGGCGGGCGCCGGCGTGCCGCGTCACCGCCATGCCGGGCTGGAAACCATCATCGTACTGGAAGGCACGCAGAGCGACGAGAATGGCGATTATGCCTCGGGCAGCGTGATCCTGAACCCGGTCGGAACCGAACACTCGGTGTGGACGAAGGATGGCTGCGTCGTGCTCATCCAGTGGAACCTGCCGGTAGTCATTCTGGGCGAGGCCAAATGAACGACATCCGCTTCGACATAGGCAGCTTGCACGCCGCCTATCAGGCCGGCGTCGGCATCGGCGAGATGGTCGATACGCTCCATGCGCGGCTCGCGGCGGCCGATGACCCCGGCATCTTCATCCATCTGGCGAGCAGAGCGGAGATGCTTGCCGAAGCAGAAAAGCTCGGCCCGTTCGATCCGGTGGCAAAGCCGCTATGGGGCGTACCGTTCGCGGTCAAGGACAACATCGATGTCGCCGGCATGCCGACCACGGCGGCATGCGCCGAATTTGCCTACTTGCCGGTGAAAGACGCTACCGTCGTGGCGCGGCTCAAGGCCGCCGGCGCGCTGGTCGTCGGCAAGACCAATCTCGACCAGTTCGCCACTGGCCTGGTCGGCGTGCGCACGCCCTATCCGATCCCGAGGAACGCGATCGATCCAAAACTGGTGCCGGGCGGCTCCTCGTGCGGCTCGGCCGTGGCGACGGCGCGTGGCATCGTCTCGTTCGCGCTCGGCACCGATACCGCCGGCTCCGGCCGCATACCCGCCGGTCTCAACAACATCGTCGGGCTGAAGCCGAGCGTCGGCGCGATTTCTGCCGCCGGCGTCGTGCCGGCTTGCCGGACACTCGACTGCGTCTCGGTGTTCGCGCTCACTGTCGACGACGCCTACAGCGTGTTCGAGGCCGCGGCGGCAAAGGACGACGCCGATCCTTATTCGCGCGACCTCTGCATTCAGGCTCTTGCCGCGCGCCCGCCGGTGCTGACGGTTGGCGTGCCGGCGAAGGCCGACCGGATATTCTTTGACGACGGAGCGATGCAGGATGGCTTCGAGGCCGCTCTTGCCTCGCTCGAGAAGCTGGGCTGCAGGCTGGTCGAAATCCCTTTTGGCGATTTCTACGCCACTGCCAATCTGCTCTACGAAGGCGCCTGGGTGGCCGAGCGTTACGCCGCGATCAGGGACTTCATGGAAGTCAACGAGGTAGCGATGCATCCGGTGACGCGGCAGATCATTGGCGGCGCACGAAAACTTTCCGCAGCGGACGCCTTCAAGGGGCTCTATGCCTTGCAAGCCTTCAAGGCCAAGCTTGCGCTGGTCATCGCCTCAGTCGACCTTTTCTGTGTGCCGACCGCGCCGACCCACTACACAGTCGAAGCGGTGTTGGCCGATCCGATCGTCACCAACAGCCGGCTCGGCACCTACACCAACTTCGTCAATCTGCTCGACATGTGCGGCATCGCCGTGCCGACCGGAACACGCAGCGACGGTTTGCCGATGAGCGTTACCTTGCTTGCCGCGGCTGGCAAGGACCACCTGACGGCGTCGCTTGCCCGCGACATCCATGTGGCAAGCGGTCTTTCGCTGGGCGCTACCGGCTGGCCGCAGCCGTTGCGTGGCGATGCGCGAGCGGACGTGGATGAAGGCACGATCGAACTGGCCGTGGTCGGCGCCCATCTGTCGGGGATGGCGCTGAACGGCCAGTTGCAGCGGCTCGGCGCAATGTTCGCCCGGGCTGCAAGAACGGCGCCGCTCTACCGGCTTTACGCGCTTGCCGGCCAGTCGGTGTCGAGACCAGGTCTCGAGCGGACCTGCAACGGTGAGGGGACTGCGATCGAGGTCGAAGTCTGGCGGCTATCGCCGCAAGCCTTCGGCCGCTTCGTCGCCGCGATCCCGCCGCCGCTCGGCATCGGAACGCTTGTGCTTGACGACGGAACTTCGCCGAAAGGCTTCCTCGTCGAAAGTGCCGGCCTTACCGATGCAGAGGAGATTTCGCATTTTGGCGGCTGGCGCAATTTCGTGGCGGATCAGCAACTGCGGAGCTGACGAGAAAGAATGCCGGTCGACGCTGGATCGCCGTCCGCCGGCTGGCGTTCAGCCGGCCATCACTCGACCTTTTGCCGGAATTTCGAATGGCAGCTCGAGCAATCCTGCAAGATGAGATGCAGGAGGTGCTCCGCCGGCAATTTGGCGGGGTCGGCTTCCGCCGGCCCCGGCCGCTTGCCAAGCAGGCTGCCACCGCCCATCGCCAGGCCGGAACCCATTCTCATGTCGTCGGTGATACGCGGCGGCGCCTGCTCGGCGTCGGAGGCCAGGGCGCTGGCCAGCGTCCCGATGTGGCGAGCCAGCCCTTCGAACTCCGCGCGGGCGGGGTCGATATCCGGCTTGGCGCCTGAAGGCGCGCCCAATGTCGCGCTGGGGAATTCGGCAATCAGGGAAGGGCCGGTGCGGGCGCGGATGGTCTCGGCCGCCGCCTTGAACGCCGCGGCGTCATAGGCCCGCTTGCCGTCGAACATCCCGGCGATCGCCTTTGCCGCCGCGGCCATTTCCTTCATCGAGGCCTGGCGAGCCTCGATGACCGCATCACGGCCCGAATGGCCGGCGGCGAGCACGACAGAGACGCAGGCAAGCGACAGCACTGTTGCAGCAGCTGCGAGCCTCACTGGGCCATGCCTTGTCCCGCCAGCTCGTCGATGATCGGGCAATCCGGCCGCTCGTCGCCGTGGCAGTGACTGACCAGATGGTGGAGTAAGCCGCGCAATCCGACCAGTTCGGCGATCTTCCTGTCGACCTCCACCAGCTTGGCTTTCGCGATCGCTTTCACGTCGGCGCTGTCACGTTCCCTGTCTTGGTACAGCGAGAGCAACTGGCGGCATTCGTCGACCGAAAACCCCAGGCTTCGCGAGCGCTGCACGAAGCGCAGCCGGTGAATATCGGCCGTCGAGTAATCGCGATAGCCATTGTCTGTCCGGGCCGGATGCAAGAGCCCGATGTCCTCGTAATAACGGATCGTCTTGGCCGGCAGGCCGGATTTTTCGGATGCGATGCCGATGTTCATGGTGGAAAATCTCCTTTGTCGAAGCAATAGACCTTCCAGTAGATGGAAGGTCAACCTGATGTGGCGATTTTGATGCCCGACGCAACCGCCCGCAGGCTCCAACCGTTTGCCTGCCAACAGCGCATACTGAACCTTCGGGAAGAAATCAGTTTTCGGAAACGTTTATCGAACAGCGCTCAAAACCCGGTGTTCGACACCGGGTACCGATGAGAAGACCCTCCGGCGGCACGTTACATCGTGCATACGCCGAGGAGACAGAATATGCCCGTCAAGGCCTATATCAACCGGATCGCGACAGCGGTGCCGGAGCACGAGGTTCATCAATTCTACCTGCGTTTCGCGGCCTCCATGCTCGCGGCCGATCGCCGGAGACTCTTCGAACGCATGGCCGATCTTGCCGGCATCGAGCACCGCTATTCCTGCTTTGCGCCGGCGTCCGACCCCGAAGGACCAAATGCCGACCTGGCCGGGACCTTCATCCGGGGTGCGTTTCCCGGAACGGCCATGAGAATGGCGATGTTCGACGATGCCGCACCTGTTCTGGCGCAAAAGGGCATCGACGGGTTGCAGCTTGGCGACGACGCTTCCCGCATCACCCATCTTATCGTCACCACCTGCACCGGTTTTTCGGCGCCGGGCATCGATCTGGAGCTGGTTGCGCGTTGCGGGCTGCCCGACAGTGTCGAACGCACGATGATCGGGTTCATGGGTTGCTACGCGGCGATCAACGGCCTCAAACTGGCCCGCCACATCGTTCGCTCCGACCCGCAGGCCAAGGTCCTGCTGGTCAATATCGAGCTCTGCACGATGCATCTGCGTGAAACCACCGAACTGGAAAAGCTGCTGTCGTTCTGCCTTTGGGGCGATGGCTGCGCGGCCGCGCTCATCACCGCCGAGCCGGCCGGCATCGAGCTCGATAGCTTTCACTGTATGGTGGCGAGGGAACGGCGGGATCTGATGCGCTGGAATATTCGCGACCACGGCTTCGAAATGGTTCTTTCCGGCCAGGTCCCGGCAGCGATTCATGAAGCGTTACGCAACAACCAGGCCGCCATCCTCGGCGGCCGACCGACCGAGGCGATCGACCTTTGGGCCGTACACCCGGGTGGACGTTCGGTGCTCGACGCCGTCGAAAGGGCCTTGAAACTGGAGCCCACCGCGCTGGAACCATCGCGCGAGGTGTTACGCCAATACGGCAACATGTCGTCGGCGACCGTCATGTTCGTGATGAAGGAGATGCTGAAGGCGCCACCCGGCCTGGTCGGCTGCGGCATGTCGTTCGGTCCCGGGCTGACGGCCGAAACCATGCTCTTTCGAACGGTGTCATGAGCGGCCTGGAGCGCCGGCAGCTTGCGCCGGAAATCCTTGACGGACTTGCGGCCGAAGATCCGCGAGCGCTGACCGCGCGCCGCGACCTTCGTCGCATCAATATGCTGATGTTTCAGGTGCCGATAATGACGTCGTTGCTCAGGAGGTTTGTTCCAAAGCCGCCACGCCGCGTTCTGGAGATCGGCGCCGGCGATGGCTCCTTCATGCTGGCGGTAGCGCGGCGCATGGCCAGGCATTGGCCTGACGTCGAATTGGTGATGCTCGACCGCGTCGACCTCATCACGCCGCAATTGCGCGATGATTTTGACAGGCTGGGATGGACGGTCGAAGGCGTCACTGCCGATGTCTTCGACTGGGCAAGAAAGAATGAGGGCACGCGGTTCGATGCGATCACTGTCAATCTGTTTCTGCATCATCTGGACGATGCCGAACTCGTGCGCCTGTTTTCGTTGATTAGGCCGAAAGCCCCGTTGCTGCTGGCGACAGAGCCGCTGCGGGCGAAACTGGCGCTGGCCGCGACCCGTCTTCTCCCGGCAATCGGCGCCAACGACGTCACACGAAACGACGCGGCGCAAAGCGTGCGTGCCGGCTTTCGCGGCAGCGAGCTTTCCGGGCTCTGGCTTACCGCCAACGGCAAACCGGTCGAGGAACGGCGCGCCGGCCTGTTTTCCCACATTTTCGTTGGCGCCAGCTCCGGCAACGACCCATGACGCGATTATCGACCCATGATGCGATCATCATCGGCGCCGGCCCGGCGGGGACCTCCGTCGCGCTCACGCTGGTCCGGCGTGGATGGGGCGTGGCCATTGTGGAAAAGAGCGCGTTCCCGCGCCGCAAGGTCTGCGGCGAATACATGTCGGCAAGCAATCTTGCGCTTCTGGACCAGCTCGAGATCGGCGATGCCTGGCGTGCCAATGCCGGCCCCGAAATCCGCCGTGTCGGCTTCTTTTCCGGCGAGACCTGCGTCGAGGCAGAAATGCCTCGTGCAAAAGATGGGCGCTCTATAAGATCTGCAAAAGATGGCGTCGGCCGGGCGCTCGGCCGGGACATTCTCGATTCCCTGCTTTTGCAGGCCGCGCGATCGGCGGGTGTCGAAATCTTTCAGCCCTGCCGCGCCGTCGCCATCGACCGGGATGGCGAGATGCAAAGGGTACGAATTCAAGCCGGAGACGAAACGACGACGTTGCGAGCGCCGGTGATTGTCGCCGCGCACGGCTCTTGGGAACCGGGACCATTGCCCAGCCAGCTCGGAAAGACCAATCGCCCGTCGGGCCTGCTCGGCTTCAAGGCGCATTTCACCGGGTCGTCCCTGGCGCCGGATTTGATGCCTCTGCTGGCCTTCCCTGGCGGCTACGGCGGCATGGTTTCGGCGGATCATGGCCGGTTGTCGATCTCGTGCTGCATTCGGCGCGATATGCTCGCGCGGCTGCGTAAACAACATGGCCCCAAACACCGGAGCCATGTGTCGGCCGCCGATGCGGTCTCCCGCCACCTGCTGGACTCATGCCGGGGCGTGAGGGACGCCCTGGATTCGGCTCTCCTCGACGGTCCGTGGCTTGCCGCAGGGCCGATCCGGCCGGGAATTCGCTCCTGCTACGAACGGGACATCTTCCGCGTCGGCAATGCAGCCGGAGAGTCTCATCCTGTTATCGCCGAGGGCATCTCGATGGCGCTTCAGTCTGGCTGGATGCTGGCTTGCGAACTCGCATCCACTCCAGGTGGCCAAGCAGCGCGCGAGGCTGCCGCCAGACGCTATGAGGCGGCCTGGAAAAGACTGTTTTCGACCCGGGTCTACGCTGCCGCTGCTATCGCCGGAATTGCCCTTCGCCCCGGCAGCGCCACCTTGATGGCGGCGATCGTCCGGAATTTCCCGCAAGCACTGACATTGGGCGCGCAACTGAGCGGCAAGACAAGGCCGGTTCCCGGCTTCGTCTGACGAGTAGTGCGGCGCATTGGGCACGCCGAACACTGGCTGTCGGAACAGTTAGGGCCACCGCGCGTTGGGCGCGAATGCAAGTTCGGGTTGCGACAGGGATGGACCTTTCATGGGTGGCGTGGATCATCTTTGCCGCGTTGCTGATTGTTGCCGGCCGGCCGGTTCCTTCTGCCGTCGACCCGGTTCCTTCTGCCGCCGACCAACTGATCGCATCGCCCGTGCAGCATCTCTCGACCTCGAATGAGTCCGTAGCGGCGGGCGAACCCGCCGCTACCGGCGGGCACTTTGACGACGCAACCTGTCCCGCTCACCATGCCGTCCAGTGTTGCGGATCGGCGTGTTGCGGATCGGCCTGTCATGCCGTCCTCATCGATGAAACGGCATTAAGCGCGTCGAGCGCTCCGGCAAGGCAGGTTCAATCCGGTCCGACGCGCGCCCATGGCACCGTGCCTCGGCGAATTGAACGGCCGCCAATCGATCGGATGTCCTGAACGGACGCCTAAACAGGGTGTCCATCCTGTTTTCGGGCTCACAGCCCCAATCCGATTGGAGAAGACCATGAGAAAGCAGACAATCCTTATAGTTGTCGGCCTGATGGCCGGCGTCGCAACAGCCGTCGCCGCCTCGTCCGGCTACACAGACAAAGCGATGACAACCCACAAGGCTTGGCAGGCCAAGGCGGAGTGAGGACACGATCATGCACAACCAGTCTCCCGAAATGAAGGACTGCATCGAGGTTTGCCTGGATTGCTATCAAGCCTGCCTCGGCATCGCTTCGGGGCATTGCCTCGAAACCGGCGGTAAACACACCGAGCCGGAACATTTCCGGCTGATGCTCGCCTGCGCCGAGATCTGCCGGACCGCTGCGCATTTCATGCTGCTCGGTTCGGCGCATCACAAACATGTCTGCCGCGAATGCGCAGAAATCTGCGACGAGTGCGCAGCAGACTGCGAGCGCATCGGCGATATGCAGGACTGCGTCGAAGCCTGTCGGCGTTGCGCCGAGAGCTGCAGAAGGATGGCGGCTTGATCGTCCGCCGGCGGGCGACAAGCCCGCCGGCTCGGCATTAGCCATCGGCGCGGGGAATCGTGTTGCCACGGCAGTCTACACGCCACCGCCGCAGCCGTCCGACAGGCCCCAGACGTCGACGGCCTGCCTGCCGGTGAAACCGTGCTCGCGGATCAAGACCTTCGCCAGTCCGCCATACACTTTCCAGCGCCAGCATTGGCAGCAACATGGCCCCTTCTCCTCGGAAATTGCCATCGCATAGTCGTATGCCTGACGGTGTCTACGGCTTCAGGTTCGCAGGTATTTGACCAGGGCTGCAATCGCGAGCAAGAGGGCGACGAACACCAGGACCCAGACGAGCGCCATGCCGCCCATCATCCACGTACCCATTATCCGGTATGTGATCTGTGGTGCCTTTTCGTCCTGCTGTTCTTGTTTTGGAACGGCCTTATGGTGAGCCCATCCGGGACGTGGGGCACCGGGAGCACG